>JAYUXI010000001.1:0-5648 GCA_043753085.1 Myxococcales bacterium
CGCCGAGCCTCTAGCCGAGCCTCTGGGCTATCTCGTGGCGTTTGTTGGCCGCAGGCCCCCGCCCCATGGTTACTACCGAGTCGATGCTGCCAAAGCTGAGTACGTTTTGCGACGTGAGCCCGTTCGGCGGTGTGGCCGTGCGGGCCATGCGACTCGGCACCCGCGAGGCCGTGGCCACGCTGCGCGAGGTCGTCCTCATGCCGTGGGATTGGAAACCCAGGCTTCCCGCGGCCCACGTCGTCCCGGACGTCGTGGTGTTGGTGCACGGCTTTTTCGCGACCGCTGGCGTCTTTCGTCCGCTGCGCAGCCGTTTGGTTCGGGATCTTCCGGGACACGTAGACCCACGGGACAGCAGCGCGCATCCGGTGCAGATCGCCAGCTTCACGCACGCTCCGGGCATGAGCGTGCGGCGCATCGCCGAGTCACTGGGCCGCCTGGTGGACAAGATCCCCGGGCGCATCCACCTGGTGGGGCACAGCCTGGGCGGCCTGGTGGCCCGGTACTACGTGCAAGAGCTCGGTGGTGACGCTCGGGTCTGCCAGACCATCTCGTTGGCCAGCCCGTTCCACGGCACCACCCTTGCCCACCCGTTTCCCGTGCTGGTCGGCCGCGAGCTACGCAGCGAGAGCCCTACGTTGGTGCGTCTGCGCGGCCGCGCCTCGGCTTTCTCTCACGTACCGCACCTCTCGCTGTACGGCACCGGCGACCTGGTAGTGCGCCCCTTCCGCAGCGCCGTGTTCCCCATCGGCGACGTGGTCGAGCTGCCGGGCCTCGGCCACAACACGCTCCTCTATGATCAAACGGCGCAGGACGCGATCATCGCCCGCTTGCGCAGTCACTGGGGCCAGAATCCCGGACCGAGCGCCGCTGCGCAGGTCGATGTGGTAGAGCGCATGGCGTGAACTGCGTGCGGGTGCTTGGCGTCGAGCTTTTGCTCGGTGTGGCTTTTCTGGTGCCCGGCCTCGCTGCGGCCGAGCCCACCACGTGGCTTTCGGTCGGCGGCGGCGTGGCCGGCGAGCGAAACGTCGTCACCGGCTCCGAAGTCGTACCCGTCTTCAGCGCGGCGCTCGGCGTCGGCACTGACCCAAACGGAAATTTCTCGGTCGGCGGGCTGTTTCGTTCCACCACGTACATTGGCATTGGCACCGAGCTCGCCTTGGGCCCGCGTCTCGCGACGGCCGGCTTCACCCGCGGAAGCTTCGGCTTCGCGTTCGATCTGGGCGTCGCGCTGCGCCCGTACGGCCGCTCCGACTATGGGCGCTTACCGTTCCAGGGCGGCGTCGTCATCGGCTTTCCGTGGGGCGTTCAGCTCGAGACCGGGTTGCGTCTGTTCGATTTGAGCGGGCAGCCATCGGCCCTCGGCGGCTACGTCACGGTCGGCGTCGATCTCCTGCGCTTCTCGGTGCACCGGCGTGGCAAGACCGAGCAAGTCTGGCCGAACCCGGCCGCTGCCGGCGCGCCTCCGCCCGCCGTAGCGCCCTTGCCCGGGGAAGGCGGCGACGACGACGGCTCGCTCCCGCCCCCGCGGGACGACGGCGGCTTCGCGCCCGGCATGAGCAAGCCGATCGCGCCGAAGCCGGCCCTGCCGGCCAAGCCGCCCGTGGACGACAGCGTCGAGCCACGGCTGCGCTGAAGTACCAGTGCCGCAGCCCAGGCGGGATGGCGGGGCGGCCCACGCATCGGCCGCCCAGCGCTGCGATTCAGGCGGCGGCTTTGCCCGCTCCTTGGCGCTTGCGGAGCAGCGAGTCGATCCACTCCGTCAGCGGCGCCGCCACATAGATGCTGGAGTACGTGCCGGCGAGGATGCCGATGACCATCGCCAAGGCGAAGTCCTTGATGACGCCGGTGCCCCAGACGAAGAACGCCAGGACCGACAGCATCGTCGCGCTGCTGGTGAGGATTGTGCGCGAGAGGGTTTCGGAGACCGAAACGTTGATGATCTCGGCGAAGGTCTTGCCACGGTATCGGCTCAAGTTCTCGCGGATGCGATCGTAGACGATGATGGTGTCGTTCATCGAATACCCCACCACCGTCAGGATGGCCGCAAGCGTTGCCAGCGTGACTTCTTTGTGGAGGAGGACGAAGACGCCGAGCACCACCATGGCGTCGTGCACGCACGCCACGATGACGCCTGGAGCGAACCGCAGGTCGAATCGGAACGCGAGATAAAGCATGATGAAGACAATCGCGATGAAGACCGCGTTGCGGGCGCTGTCGCGGAGCTGCTTGCCGGCGCGGCCGCCCACCCATTCCACGCGGAGCGCTTCGTCGGGGACTTTGTCGCGGCCCAGCTTGGCGCGGATCTCGTCGAGCAGCTGGTCGCCTTTGGACTGCAGCTGGATCTCGACGCGGTGGTCACGCTCGCTGAGGACCTGCGGATTGCGGGCCGACGCACGCAGCTTGACCCCCTGCACGCTGGCAACCTGCGCCTTGATCGCTTGCAGATCCGGCGTCTCGTCGTAGCGCGTGGCGATCTTGTCACCGCCGGGAGAGATCTTCACCTCGGTGGCGCGCCGGTTGACCGGGCACGCAATCGTGTCGAGCGTAGCGGGGTCGTCGGCAAAGCAGAGCGCGCGCAAGATGTCGCGCTTGAGCGTCTCGCCGACGGTGGTGATCTCCTGGACGCGAATCAGGTAGCGGTTCTGGTGCGTCGCATCGATCGCCTTCACGATGTCCGGCTCGGAGAACTTGCCAGAGCTGTCGATCGCTTTGCGCAGCTCGTCGTCGTCGACATGCTGCTTGAAGTCGACCTCGATCTCGGTGCCACCGCGAAAGTCGGTCCCGTAGTTCGGACCGGGCGTGAACGTGAGAATGATCGAGCCGATGGTGAGGAAGAAAGACAGCGTGATCCAGAAGCGCCGCTGGCGCATGAAATCGTAGGTCTTGCCGGGTTTGAAGAGTTCCATCGACTATACCTTGATGCCCACGCTGAGGTGCTTGACCTTGAGGCCACGGGCCCACCAGTCGAAGACGATCCGAGTGCAGAATACACCCGTGAAGAGGCTGGCGATGATGCCTACGATCAGGGTGATCGCAAAGCCTTTGACCGGTCCGGTGCCGTACTGGGCGAGAATGAGGCCAGAGATGAGGACGGTGATGTGGCCGTCGAGAATGGCGCTGAATGACTTGTCGTAGCCAGCTTCGACCGCCGCGCGCACGCTGCGACCGGCGCGAAGCTCTTCACGAATACGCTCGTTGATGAGCACGTTCGCGTCGACCGCTACGCCCAGCGTGAGCGCGAGGCCTGCGATGCCTGGCAGGGTCATGGTGGCGCTGAACGACGCGAGCACCGCCAGCTGGATGAGAAAGTTGAAGAGAACCGCCAGGTCGGCCACGAGGCCCGAGGCGCGGTAGTAGATGATCATGAAGGCGAGCACGAGGATCGAGCCGACGCCTGCGCCTTTGATGCCATTGCCGATCGCGTCCTGGCCGAGCGTGGGCCCGATCAAGGTCTCGTTCGAAGGAACGATCGGAGCCGGGAGCGCGCCAGAGCGAAGCACCAGCTCGAGTTTTTTGGCGTTCTCGAGCTGGGTGCGAGCATCGCCGCCGCCCATGGTGATGGTAGCGCGACCGCCGGCGATCTTGGTCTGGATGCGCGGGGCGGAGTCGATGACCTCGTCGAGAATGATGGCAAAGCGACGACCGACGTTGGCGCCGGTGACTTCTTCGAAGCGGTCGGCGCCGGTGGGGCTGAAGCTGAGCGCGACGTAGTACTGCGAGCCGCCGTTGCTCGTGTCGGGCGCGGGCACGTTCGCGTCGGTGATGTAGTCGCCGGTGACGTCGGCGCGGGCAAAGAGGTACAGGGTGCGCCAGCCCATCTCGGTCTGTGCCAGCGTGTCTTCGTCGGTGTCGAGCGCGCGCTCGTAGCCGACCTGGTGATCGTCCGGGACGCCGAGCGTCGCGACCCACGCTTTGAAGCGCTCTTTGCACTCCGCCATGGTTTCGTTCTCGCGCTTGATCATGCGGGCGTAGTGCGTTTGCACGGTCTTCTTGAGACCGGCCGGCGCGTTCTCTTGCCAGATGGAGATGCCTTCGCCTTCGGGAAGCTCCGAGTCTTTCACCTTGGCGAAAAAGTCGGTCTCGTCGTCGACCATCTTGAACTCGAGGCGAGCCGTCTTGCGGATGATCTCCTTGATGTCCTCGAAGGCCTTCTGGTCCTGGCCGGGCACCTCGATGATGATGTCCTCGTCGCGCACGGTGACGCTGGCTTCGCGGAGGCCCAGCTCGTCGACGCGGCGGTTGATGGTGTCTTTGGCCTGGGCGACGGCGCGCTCGCGGACCTTGGATTCTTCTTCCGCCTTGATCTTGAAGACCAGTTCGTTCGGGTCGCCGCTGGCCTGTTGGGTCATCTCGCGCAGGAACTTGTTGCGGAAGCGCTCGTCGATCTTGCCGGCGATGTCGCCCGCGTCTTTGAACTTGATGCGCAGCTGCGCGCTGTCGGCAGTGGGCGTAGAGACGTGCAGCTTCTCTTCGAGCTTGGCCTGCGCGTCGCGGCTCATCAAGCCGTCGCCGGTCTGGAACGCGTACGCCACGGCAAGATCGTGGCGCATGTCGTCGGCGAAGTGATCGCGCTTGTCGCGGATCGCCTCTTCGACTTCGACGGTGTAGACGAGGCGCATGCCGCCCTGCAGGTCGAGGCCTTTGACCACGCCGAAGTGCACGTTGCGGTCGATGTAACCGGGCATCGGGACCTTGCCGTGCGACATGCGCGAGACGGTGGGCCACACGGCGACCACGGCAAAGGTAGCCACCGCCCACACGAAACCGAGGCGCAGGCGCCAACCGGAATCCATGGTGGGCAAGAAGGCCGCGAGCGCCCAAAGGCCCACGGCCACTGCGACGATGACGGCCCAGAAGTTGTCGAAGTGATAGGCCGCTGCACCACCGGCGATCGCCGCGAGGATGGTGAGCAGCGCGTTGCGCCGCGACGAGGACATTACTTCTTGTCGCCTGCGGTCGCCTTCGCTTCTTTGAGGTCGGCGAGGGGGGACGACTTTTCCGTGGCCGCGGCGGGAGTGGCGGCAACGAGAGGCGAAATGGTGGACGCGAGCACCTGGATGGTAGTGCCGGGCGCAATCTTCACCTTCGCGAAGCGCTCGTCGATGTCGACCAGCTCGCCGACGATGCCCGACTGGCTGAGCACCTTTTCGCCGCGCTTCATCGACTGGCGCGCCGCTGCCTCTTTCTTGGTCCGGCGCGAGGACATGAAGAACATGACGACCATCACCAGGATGAGCGGCAGGAACATCATCATGCCGCCGGCAGGCGATGCCGGACTTGCGCCACCCGCTGCAGGGGCGGTGCCGTCGGATTTCAGGGGCGCTTCTTGGAGCAAAATCAGAGCCATGGGGCGCGCAAGCTAGGCGCGCCGCCCTGCGAGTGCAACCGGAAGCTGCGTTGGGCGGGTCACGCGCCTTTCGCGCAGCGAAAGCCGACTCCAGGCCCGGCTTCCATGGACGAGCCGGCGCTGCGGGCGGTGGTCTTTGCGGCCGAGGGGCCAAGCAGCCAGCTGCCGCCGCGCAGGACGAAGCTCGAGCCCGACTGCGGCGGCGCAGCTGGAAGCGGCTCCGCATAGAAGTCTGCCGTCCACTCCTCGAGGTTGCCAGCTAGATCCTCGATTCCGTACGGGCTGCGCCCGAGCGGATGCG
>JAYUXI010000002.1:0-5647 GCA_043753085.1 Myxococcales bacterium
GACCGCTACCCCGAACGAGGCGCCGCCAGCCCAGACCCGGGCACGCAAGACCGGCCAGCCAGTGCTGGCGAGCGCGTAGACTGCCGCAGCCGAGAACGCGATGAGAAAGTGGATGGCGAGACCGAAGAGCGCCACCGGCAGCCCTCCCGAAAACGCTTCGGCGCCGAGCACGCCGCTGGCTACGAATTGGTAGATGGGGATGGGGTCGAAGCCGAGGACGAGCCTGAATGCGACGAGTGCGTCGATCGCATCGAGTACGCCCGCGGCAGCGCCGCCGACGAAAATGGCCTGAGTAAGGGGGGAAAGCTTCATGGTGGGATTCCTTTCGCCTCCGTGATGTACGTGCGTTGCAGCCCTTGCGTCAGATACTTTCGGGGAACTATACTGTTTCTCCAAGAGAACGATGCAAAACGTCGACCCACTTACCCTGTTGATCTTCGCGGCCATCGTTCGCACCGGAAGCTTCAGTGCGGCCGCAAAGTCGATGGGCGTGGTCAAGAGCTCGGCCAGCAAGCGCATCGCTGGGCTCGAAGCAAGCATGGGCGTGAAGCTGCTGCGGCGCACCACCCGCAAGGTGATCGCCACGAGCGAAGGGCTCGACGTGTACGAGGGTGCGTCGCGCCTTGCCGACGCGTTCGTCGTGGCGGGACAGGCGCTCGACCGGGCGGCATCGGGCGACGCCGGGACGATTCGTCTCAGTGCGCCTGTCACGCTCGGCCACATGTTCCTCGTGCCGATCATGAAGTCGTTTCTGGAGCAGAATGCCGGCATCACCATCGATCTGGTCACCGAGGATCGCTTCGTGGACGTCGTCACGGGCGGCTTCGATCTCGTGATCCGTGTCGGCCAGCTGCCTGCGGGCGACTACACCTCGCGCAAGCTAGCCAGCAGCCGCGTGGTGGTCTGCGCGTCGCCGGACTACCTCGCGCGCCGTGGCACCCCGTCGACCCCGCTAGACCTCGCGGAGCACAATTGTCTTCGCTACGGTCTTGTTGCGGCGGCCACGGAATGGCGTTTCCGTGGCGTCCTTGCGCCGGCTGCGGGCAATCTCGTGGTGTCGGACGGGACCGTGTTGCGGCAGGCTGCCCTGGCGGGTGTCGGCATTGCGGTGCTGCCATCTTTCATGGTGGCAGCCGAGCTCGAATCGGGGAGGCTGGTGGCCGTGCTCGAAGGCCGCCGGCGTGGCGAGTTCGGTATCCATGCGGTTCACGCCGACGGCGCCAAGCTGGTGCGCCGCGTTCGCCGTTTCGTCGAACACCTGGTGAAGGAGTTCGGCAAGCCCCGGTGGGAGCTACGCCGGACATGATCGGCTCCGCACCGCCTCGAGGATCTCGCGGACGCACTCGAGGTCATCGAGGCCTCGGCTCTTCCACGGCAGTGCGCGCGGAGCTGGAGGAATGATTGACCCGTCGCGCAATCGGCCACACCGCCGATGCCAACCCGCTACGGCTTGCCGAAGTCCAGCTTCAAGGCGTCGTCGCCGCCGGGCTTCTTCGTCGTGCCGGCACCCTTTTTTGGAGCGGGTGTGACGGGCGTCGTGGCGGCGCCCTTGCCGGTCTTGGCTGCGGCCGGGGTCTTGCCGGCGCCGGGCGCGGCCGGATCTTGCTCGGTGATGACGAACTGCACGCGGCGGTTCCGGCCGCGGTTGCTCGCGGTGACGTTGGGGACCAGCGGGCGCGATTGCCCGTAGCCCTTCGACGAGAGGCGCTCGGCGGCGATGCCGCCCTTGTCGGTGAGCCAGCTGCGCACCGAGCCGGCGCGCTGATCGCTCAACGTCTGGTTGTAGTCGGCGGCGCCAGTGTTGTCGGTGTGGCCCTGCACCTCGACGCGCTTGATGCGCGGGTTGCTGCGGAGCGCGTCGGCGATCTCTTCGAGAAGGCCGGTGGAAGCCGGCAGGATGTTCGCGGAGTTGTGCGCGAACTGGACCTGCTGCTTGATGACGATCTCTTTCGCGCCGACCGTGACGTTCGCGTTCTTCGGGCGTTTGTGCAGCTCGACGTCGACGCTGGTGTCTTGGCGGGCTTGCACTTCGGCGGTGCGGGTGGCCGCGAAATAGCCGTCTGCTTCGATCGACAGCGTGAGCGCGCCGGGCGTGAGCTCCGTGAGCTTGAACGCGCCGCCCGCCTCGCTGCTGGTGCCCGTGCCGGAGTCCGACGCGGCCGCCTTGGCGGTGATCTTCGCGTTCTCGATGGGAGCGCCGGCGTCGTCGTGGACGCGGCCCGAGATGGTACCGAGCTTCGGCAATGCTTGCAGCATACACTCGGTTGGCTTGGCCGGCGCATTGGCCGAGCCGCCGCCCACGGTGCCCGTGCATTCGCCGGGTACGTAGCCAGCTGCCTTCACGGCGAGCTTGTACGAGCCGTCCGGCAGCTCGCTGCGGAACGATCCGTCGCTGCTGCTGGAGAGCGCGGTGAGCTCGGGCCGGCCGACGAACGAGACGACGGCTTCGGAGACGCCTGCGCCGCTCTCCTTGTCGCGCACCGAGCCTGCCAGCATGCCGTGAGCGGCTACTGCGACGACGGGTGCGGCCATGGCGGGCCGGTCGTGCGTGTCGACCGCCCAGCCGAGCCCGAGCCACAACGTCCACGGGGCCTGGGGCGCCATCTCTTCGATGAAGGACTTCACGCCGGTGACGCCGATGTCGAACGCGGCGGTGACGCCGAACCCGCGCTTCCACGGCAGCACGCGGGCGCCGAGCGTGAGGCGGCTCGGAGCGATCTTGTCGTTGGCGAGGCAGCCGTCGCTGCTGGGGTTGTCGAGACGGCACTCGTAGCCCTGGCGGTTGATCGGAACGTCGATGCCGTACTCGACGAACGGGCGCAGGCGCTCCTTCACGAAGAAGGCTTCCGCGCCGAGCTTGAAGTCGAGGTGATCGACGCGGTTGACGCGCAGCGAGAAGCGCTCGATGCGGGTGATGGGCGTCTGCCGGATGGTCTCGGTGGGCTCGGCGATCGCGCCGGAGTTGTCGATCGAGTACGACATGTCGAAGCCGATGCGCAGGGGCACGGGCTTGCCGAGATCGCGAAGATCGGCGGTGGCGAGCGCGTGGATCTTGGCGCTGGTGGCGTCTCCGGCGAGGCCGACGTTGCCGGTGCCGTTCAGGAGCCACAGCTCGGCGGCGCCGCCGACGCGTAGCCACTTGCTGGCGACGGGAAAGTACACCTTCGCGCCGAGCACGCTATCGCCCAGCACCTGAATCAGTTGCGGATCGTTGCTCGAGTCGGAGCTGGCGTACGCGGCGGTGGCGGCGTAGGCCTCCAGCCACTTGGTGATGCCGACGCCGAGCGACAGGGTTCCGCCGACGTGGCTCATGGTGTCGCTGGTGGAGCGGCCAGCGCGACCCGGGCTGACGCACGGACGCTCGGTGGTGCACAGCCACCCCGACGAGAACATGTCGGCCAGAAACTGCATGCGGAACTGGCCGCTGGCCAAGCCCTGCGCGTACTTGGTGCGGAGCAGGCCCGTGCTGCCTTCGATCGTGCCGCTCTCGTTCACGCGGCGATCTCGCTGCACCCACTCCGCCTCGGGCGAGTCTGCAGCGAGCGCCGCAGCGGTGCCGGTGCCGGTGCCGGTGAGCCCGTCGGACTCGAGCTTCATCTCGCCTTTGGCTGCGCCGCCCGCCTTGGTCTGCGCGGCCGCCAGCGACGGCAGCGCGAGGAGCGCGAGCGCAACGGCGGGGCACGGCCCCAGCAACGAACGACGACGGGGGCTGAGCGCGCTCGCGCGCGGGGAATACCAAGAAGCGAAGAGGGCTCGGGCCGGCATGGCTGGGTTTTGTAACACAGCCCACGGCAGCTATCGAGAATGCTACGGTGACACCATGTCGCAGGGCAGCCCTCCACGCCCACCGTCTCTTCACGAGGCCGGATTCCAACCGGCACATACCAGCGCGGGCATCGATCGCGCGGGCGACCGCCGCGGACGCATCCTCGTCGTCGACGACGAAGCCAATGCGCGCGCCGCGCTCAGCGAAATCCTGCGTGACGACGGCTACGCCACCGAGACCGCGGCCGACGGTTTCAAGGCGCTCGGCAAGCTGCTCGAGTTCGGCCCGGACGTGATCCTGACCGACTTGAAAATGCCCGGCATGGGCGGCCTCGAGTTCATGGAAAAAGCGCGCGTCGCCGCGCCGCAGGCGGTGGTCGTGGTGATGACGGCGTTCGGTACCATCAGCAGCGCGGTCGAGGCAGTGAAGCGCGGGGCCGAGAACTACCTCACCAAGCCGCTCGATCTGAACGCGCTCTCGGTCGTTGTCGAGCGCGCGGTGGAA
This sequence comes from Myxococcales bacterium, assembly GCA_043753085.1. Lineage (GTDB taxonomy): Bacteria > Myxococcota_A > Polyangia > Polyangiales > Polyangiaceae > JAYUXI01. Next base: position 4,271 of record JAYUXI010000002.1, read on the forward strand.
AAGGCGCGGCTCCTGCAAGAGATGCGCACGCTCCGGGATCGCTTGCGTGAGCGCAACGCGATCCACCACATCGTGTCCGGCGATCCCAAGATGGCCGCGGTCCTCGAGCTCGTGAAGCAGGTTGGGCCCAGCAAGGCCAGCGTGCTGGTCACCGGCGAGAGCGGCACCGGCAAGGAGCTCATCGCCGAGGCAATCTGCCAGGCCTCTCCGCGGGCCGGGCAACCATTCGTTCGCTTGCACTGTGCGGCGCTGGCCGAGACCCTGCTCGAGAGCGAGCTGTTCGGACACGAGCGCGGCGCCTTCACCGGCGCGGTGGGCCGGCGTGAGGGACGCTTCAAACAAGCCGACGGCGGCACCTTGTTTCTGGACGAAATCGGCGAGATCCCGATGGGCACTCAGGTCAAGCTGCTGCGGTTCTTGCAAGATCGCTCGTTCGAGCGCGTCGGCGGCAACGAGACCCTCAAAGTCGACGTGCGCATCCTTGCCGCGACCAACCGCGACCTCAAGGCGGAGATGGCCAAAGGCACGTTTCGCGAGGATCTCTACTATCGCCTCAATGTCGTTTCGGTCGAGATTCCGCCGCTGCGGGCGCGCCGCGGTGACGTGGCGCCGCTGGCCCACTTTTTTCTCGGTCGCTACGCGGCCGAGAACGGCAAGCAGATCGAGGGCCTCTCGCCCGAGGCGCTCGACCTGCTCGCGTCGTACTCGTGGCCGGGCAACGTACGCGAGCTCGAGAACGCCATCGAGCGCGCCGTGGTGCTGTGCGACGGCAACCGCATCGAGGTCAGCTGCCTGCCTCAGGCGGTGGTGCCGGAAGCGGATCGCGCCGGGCCGCCGCCCATTCCTGGCTCCAGCATCGACGAGATCGAGCGCTATGCGATCCTGAAGACCCTGGAAGCATGCGGAGGCTCCACCTCGAAGGCCGCCGTGGTGCTCGGCATGTCGACGCGCAAGATCCAGTACAAGCTGCACGAGTACACCGACACCCGCTTCCCATCCGGGCTCGTGCGGTGAGCCGCGCGGGCACCAATCGCGGCGACGTCGTCCTCGAGGTGGACAAGCTCGCCAAGACCTTCCGCAAGCCGTTCTCCGGCACCAAGGTCGAGGCGGTGCAAGGCGTGAGCTTTCGCGTCGAGCGCAAGGACATCTTCGGATTCCTCGGCCCCAACGGCGCCGGCAAGACCACCACGCTGAAGATGCTCACCGGTCTCATCCGTCCTACGGCCGGGCGGGCTACCGTGCTCGGCAAGGTCGTGCCCTCGCCGGAAGCGATGGGCCGAGTCGGTTACTTGCCGGAGAATCCGTACGTGTATCCGTACCTGTCGCCGCGCGAGTTCGTCACGCTGGCCGGGCGCCTCAACGGCATGGGCGGAAAGG
>JAYUXI010000003.1:0-2262 GCA_043753085.1 Myxococcales bacterium
TCGACCGACGAGGCCACCGCCGACTCGCTCCAGACGACGAGCTCTGCGCCCTGCGCGGCGAGCTCCTTGGTGAGTCGCTTGTGTTTTTTCAGCGCGCCGCCTGGCTCACGCCGCTTCTCGAGCAGGCCGAGGTTGCCCTGCACCATGCCGACGCGCAGCGTGGGCGCCGCGGCGATTTTGGCGTCCAGCTGGTAGATGCGGAAGGTGCCGTAGGCCAGCTGGAACGCGAGCGCTCCGAGGCCGATGGCCACCATCCGCTTCGAGGTGCCTGCCCACGTGGCCTGCAGGGTGCGCTCGCCCGCGCGCACCGCCCGGATGCGCGCCATGGCGAGCTCGGCGAGGACCAGCGAGAACAGCATGAGCGGGATGCCGACGAGCACCGGCCCGCCGAGGTCGGCCAGTTGCTGGAAGACGATCGCCTTGTTCGTGCAAGCGCCGAAGTACCAGGGAAACAGCAGCGGATAGGCGACCTCGCTGGCGATGAAGGCGAACGCGAAGACGAGGTTGCCGTTGTAGCCGCGGACCTGACCGCGCGCGAACGCCCACGACAGCAGCGCGAAGCGGCCACCCTGGAAGGCGCACACCACCAGCGCGAAGAAGAGGCAGGCCACGATCGGAAAGCCGCTGAAGGTCTGCAGCATGCCGACGAGCCAGTAGAAGCCGAGAAACACCATCACGGTGCCGGCCACGAGCCCCATCTTCAACGCTTGTTTCGGCGTCCGGCCTTCGAGGGCGACGCGAAAGGGAAACCACACCAGCAGCGCCGCCGGCCAGAAGTCGACGGGAGGAAACGCTGTATAGTACAGGAACCCAGAAACGAAGATGCCCGCCCAGGCGAGCTTGTTCGAGAGCAGAGGAGCGGGTCGCTCCGAGGCCGGCAAGGGCGCTGCCGCGGGTGGATCAACCGCCAGCGGCCCCTGGCTCATTTCCCGGCGTCCTTGCCGGGTCTCGCGCCGCCGTTCACGGCCAACAGCTCGACGTCGAATTTGAGGGTGGCGCCAGGCGGGATGACCGGCGGCCGACCGCGCGCCCCGTAGGCGAGATCGCTCGGGATGGTGAGGCGGCGCTTGCCGCCGACCTTCATGCCCTTGACGCCTAGATCCCAGCCCTTGATGACGCCGCCCTGACCGAGAGTGAACACGAACGGATCGGGCTTGCCGCCGTCTGCGGGGGCGTGCTTTTTCGACGAGTCGAACTCCGTGCCGTCGAGCAGGGTGCCTGCGTAGTACACGGAAACCTTGTCGCCCTCTTTGGCCTCGGTGCCTTTGCCGACGACGAGATCTTTCATCTCGAGCGTGCCGGCGTCGGCCGGTGGACCGGCGTCGGGCACGGCGCTGGCCGAGGCGGTCGGAACGGGAGCGCTCGCCGAGGGAGCCGGCGGGGGCGCCGGCTTTTCATAGGTTTCTTGCTTGGGGGGCTCGGTGAGGTTGGTGCACGCCGGGCCCCCGAAGAGAGCGGCGCCGGTGGCAAAAGCCAGGCAAAAGCCCGGCGAGGCCAAACTCCGGTGAAGCAGGCGCGAAACGAGGCGTTGCATGGCGGCGGACCGTACTCGCCTTTGCGCGAGATCTCACTTGCGAAGTGCGCCGGGTCGAGTCTTCGAAAGCGGCCATGCGAAGGCATCGCAAAAGGATGGAGCTTGGTAGGCTGCAGCCGTGGCGCGGATCCTCCACATCGAAGACGACCCCCGAAACCGCCTGCTGGTGCGCAAGCTGCTGGCCAGCAGCGGCCACGAGGTCGTCGACGCGGCCGACGGCATCGAAGGGGTGCGCGCGGCGCTCTCGGCGCGGCCGGATCTGGTCCTGGTCGACCTCAATATCCCTGGCCTCGACGGCTACGAGGTCACGCTGCGCCTGCGCAACGAGGCGTCGCTCTTGCGCGTGCCGATCATCGCCATCACTGCGGAGGGCGATCGCGACACGAGCCTTGCGGTCGGCTGCAACGGATTTCTGCGCAAACCGATCGACGCCCGCAACTTCGACAAGCAGATCGAGAATTTTCTCGGCGGCCATCGCGAGCGCGCGCACTCCACGCACGAGGAATCGGGCGACAAGCTGCGCAAGCAGGGCGGCCTGATCGTGGCCCGGCTCGAGCAAAAGGTCGACGAGCTGTCGAAAGCCAACGAGCGCCTGCGCGAGGTCGAAAAGCTGCGCACCGAGTTCTATCGCAACGTCTCGCACGAGCTGGCCACGCCGCTCACGCCCATCGTCGGCTATTTGAAGATGCTGCAAGATCAGGAGCTCGGCCCGCTGCTCGCCCCGCAGC
>JAYUXI010000004.1:0-2260 GCA_043753085.1 Myxococcales bacterium
CTCGGGCTTGAAGACGCTGCCCACCAACTTGGGCCCGACGAGGGCCGCCGCGCCGCCGAGCGCAGCGAGCACGACGGCGACGATGCCGATCGTGCGCCAGGGTCCCGACTTGACGGGCGCGTCGCGCTGGATGCGGAGAGACGCGAGATCTTTCGAGAGTTCGGAGGCCACACCGGAGGAAGTACCACGAAGACGTCCGCGCTACCTACGGGACGGCAGCCAAAGAAATCGCGCGAGCCTACTCGATCCGGATCTCGGGGGAGTCACCGGGCAGACACGTAAACCAGCCGTTGGTACAAAGTGGCGCGTAGCCCTGATCACTGCCCCGAACGTAGCAATCTGGAATTGCCTCGGCGCCCTTGCACCCCTGCGCAGAGACGCAACAAATCGCACCCTGCCCACTGGCGACGCAGCTCTCCGCGGCACGCTCACTGGTCGGCACTCGGGGCGGCGAGAGATCCAAGCAGCCGAAGATCGCACTCGCGGGGTCGCGCGCATCGGAAGCGGGGAAGCAGCTCGCGGGCGCATCGCACGCGGGAGCCATTGCGCTGCAACGGCCACTGGGCTGCACCCAGCTGCCGGCGGCGCAGATGCATAGCCCGGCGTAGCACTCGCCGGAGGCGCCGGCCGTATCAGTGCATTCTGCATTGTTCGCACAACCCGGGACGGTTCCGGCTTCGACCGGGAGCTGCGGCGTGTCGGCATCGGGCCGAGTGCTTCCTGCGTCATCGGTACGCGTGGGCGTGCTCGAGCTGCCGGCCTCCGCGGACGTTCCGGAGTCTTCGGCTCGCGTCGTGTCGAGCACGGCAATCTCTGCGTTGCAGGCGCCCGCTACAAAAAAGTGCCTAAAGCGAAAAGCCACCGTGTTGCGTTCATGGCAAGGGAGAGACGTCGAGGAAGCGTGGCGGCTCACCCAATCGTTCGCGCAGACGAAATTAGAAAGCGATCGCCAGACCAGTGGCGAGCGCGAGGCTCGGTCCCTGCGCCCCTGCCACCTGCCGTTCCGCTGCTCGTGCGTACATGCCGAGTGCTGCGGCGCCAGCGCGCATCGACATCGTCAGCCACAGCTGGCGATGTACGCGAGCTCGCAGCGTCGACTCGGCGGCGAACGCCAACAGCGGCGCGGCACCGCTCGCCGCGAGCGCACCGGCGTTTGCAGTGCCGGACGCCCAGCCGACGCCCAGCTCGATAGCAGGCCCGAAGCCGATCCGAACGCTTGGGTGCGGACGCGCGACCACGAATCCGGCGAACGTGATCGAGGCGAGCCCAAGACGCGCGCGGCCGAGTGGGTCCTCTCCGCCCGTCGCGGCGACGCTGCCACGGGTCTCCATCTCGAAGGGGCCGGGCAGCCGGCGATCGTAGGCGAGCTCTGGTCCGAGCCATACGCTCGAAGAACCTGAAAAGGCGCGAGCGTGCACCCGAAGGGCGGCCCAATTGTCCAGCCGCTCGACGGGTGCAGGTGGAGTCGGTAACGGAACGGGCGCAGTGCGAAGCGGCGGCCAAGGCATTCGCTCCCGTTGCAGGAGCTCGGCGGTGGCCAAGGCGATCACGCGCGCCCGAGTGGTCGGCTCCACCTCGATCGAATCCACGTCGCGCACGATCGTGCGAGTGCCTGCCGAATCCTCGAGCGCGATGCGCACGTGCTCGCCTCGACAATCGAGCAGCGCAAGCGTGAGACGGGGTGCGCCTGGTTGGTGGCCGACGACGTCACCTTGCGAGCGCAGCTCCAGATCGACGGCGCGAAGCAGCGCGTCCACGGAGAAGGAAGCGTCGCTGCAACCTGGAGTAGCCACGTGTAGAGCGACGGGATGCGAGGTGGCGATGCCAGGCACGAGCAGCGCAGCAAGCGCCAAACCGCGTTTCACGGCGCAAGCTCGGCGAGCCGCAGGCGCGCGTCCGCTTCGAGCCTGGCGGGCAGCCCGAGGTCGAGAGCACGTGTGAACGCTCGCTGCGCTGCCACCCGATCGAGCGCCAGGCGCCCCATCGTGAAGGCCGCCAATCCAGCGCGCGGATCGGCAGCGTGTTCCGTGACGATGCGATCGAGAGCACCCCATGCCGCAGGCACGTCGGCACGGGCTCGTGCCGCGTTGGCTTCGCCGAGAAGTGCGTCGACTTGCTGCGCGGAACTCATGGTCGACGCGTAGGCGGCAGCTCGCGCCGCGGAATCTTGCTGCTGCAGCGCGCGCAGTCGTAGTTGCGCCGGTCTTCCAAGCGGGACCGCCACCGCCTCGGGCGCGACGGCGACGGTACGCGGTGGGGC
>JAYUXI010000005.1:0-2256 GCA_043753085.1 Myxococcales bacterium
AAGTCGTCCGAAAGGGGCAGCGCGAACGGGAGGGCTTCGGCGGGCTGTCGACCGGAGCGTTTGAGGGACGCGAGGCGATCGCCGAGCTGCTCGTCGAGCTCGAAGCCGAGAAAGTACAGCGATCGCAGCTTGTCGGGATCGGCCATCTTCGCGCGCGCCTTCGCGTCGGTGCGGCGCGCGGCTTCACGCGCCGCCTCGAGAGAGGCCCACAGGTGGGTCTGCGGAAGCAGGCGCGCGAGGAAATCGCCGCCGCCGTCTTCGCTGATCAAGTCGGTGTCCCACCAGCCGAGGCGACGCGGCGAGCAGCGGCCTTCACCAGCCCACGCCACGGTGATCTGCACCGCCAGGATCGCATCGAGCGTTTCGTCGGGGACCAGCGTCGTCATTCGGATCTGCCAAGGTATGCGCGCTGGGATGGCCATATCAAGACGCGATCGCCGTCCGAAACTTTCCACCGGCGCAGCTTCATGCGACGGCAACGAGCTCCCTAGAAGCGGCGCACACGATCGAACACTGGCTTGATGGCGCGCACGTCGTCGGTGACCAGGCCATCCGCTCCGAGCGCCAGGAGCCGCTCGGCTTCGCTCGGATCGTTGATGGTCCAGAAATGCGTCTTCGCGCCGGTTTTGCGAACTTCGCTCAGAAAGCGCGGAGTATCGAGACGCAGCCTTCCGTAGTGGGTGGGCACCTGTGCGGCCTGGGCCAGCTCTCCGAGGCGGCCAAGCAACGGGCGCGCCCCCGTGGCGAGCAGCAGCACCCCGCGGGGTCCGTAGCTGGTCTCACCTTCGTAGCCCGAGCGCCGCACCCGCAGCAAGTTGCGCGTGGAGAAGCTTGCAAGACGCACGCATTCGGTGGCGCGCTGCGTGCGCACGATGGCCAGCACCGCCGCACAGAGCGCGGGAGAATCCGGCTTGATGTCCACGTTGAGCGAGATTCCCGGAAACTCCGCAATCACGTCCTCGAGGCGCGGCATCCGCGTGCCGGCGTAGGGATACGCGCCCGCTTCGTCCTGGAACGTATGGCCCACGTCCACGTGCTGCAGCGAGCTCCAGTCGACGGCATGGATGAACACGGGCAACCCGCTGCTGCGTTCCAGCGAAGCGTCGTGGTGCACGACCACGACGCGGTCACGTGTAAAGTGCACGTCCAGCTCGAGCGCGTCAGCCCCGAGATCCAGCGCGTGCCGGAACGCGATCATCGTGTTCTCCGGCCGCTCTCGCCGGGCGCCACGGTGCGCGAACAGCACTGGGCTCATGCGTTGTGCAGTCCAGGATTTTGCATGATTTTGGCGGGACAGCAGCCCATCGTGGCAGCGATACCACGCCTCTACCGACTTATGGCAAAGCGGACGGCTTGACAGCTCCGGCGAAATTGGGGAGTTTACGCAGTGGAGGGATGTCCGAGTGGTCGATGGTGCCTGATTCGAAATCAGGTGTACCGAAAGGTACCAGGGGTTCGAATCCCCTTTCCTCCGCCGAACGCTAGTACGAGGGGTGCCCGAGAAAGCTCGGGCGCCCCTTTTTCGTTGGTCCTTCGGCGAGGTTCCCACGCAGTCGTTCTCGCTGGACCCATCGGCGCAGCCTCGACGAATTCAGCTCTCCGTGACGTGCCGGTGACGCAGAGCCGGTAGGTTGCTCCTGTGCGGCTCCTCTCTCGCCTTCGGCTGGCCATGGGAACCTGGCTCGGTTTTGCCAGCCTCGTGCTCGTGCTCGCCGTGCTGCACGTCGGCGTGCTGTGGCGCGCGCTCGGTCGCGAAGAAGAATCCGTCACGCGCGAGGTGCGAGCCGCCGTCCAGAAGAACGCACGCGCACTCGAGACACGCCTCGCCGCCGACTTCGACGCCGCCGAGCGCGCACTCGAGCAAGGCGCCGCCGTCCCTCCGTTCGCCGTCCCCATGCGCCGTAGCGACGACGGCACCGCATTGCTCGCCGGCTTGCCGGCGCAACGTACCGCCACGAGCAGCAGCGCCTGCGAATGGATCGGCATCGACTACGGCCGCACGCCGCGCGCCGAACGCGCTGCTCGCATCGCCACCATCCTGCGTGACTGTCCACTGGCCCGCGGCGCCTCGGGTGGATTGCTCGTGCCCGCGTTGCACGATGCCCACGAGATCACCGAAGCCGAGTGGAACGGCTGGCACCAAGCGCATCAAGACCCACCGGATGCCGTGGCCGTGCGGCGCCTCGAGAGCGTGATCTCCGCGCTCTCCCAGCGGGCCGAGCGCCACGAATCCGGAACGCTGCGCGTCGATCTGCC
>JAYUXI010000006.1:0-5613 GCA_043753085.1 Myxococcales bacterium
CCCTGTCGCTGCTGCTGGTCGAGCTGCTGCTGGCCGCGTTGGACCGCGCCGACGCGGAGGCCGATCTGCGGGCGGTGGTGCTCACCGCCATCGGCCCCACCTTTTGCGCCGGCGCCGACCTGAAGGAAGATCCCGCAAAGGCCTTTGCGCGCGCGGCGAAGATGATCGACCTGTTCGATCGCCTCGGCACCTGCAAGGTGCCGGTGCTCGTCGAGCTCAACGGCAACGTGCGGGCCGGCGGGCTCGGGCTACTCGGGGCCGCCGACATCGTCATCGCTGCCGACACGGCCACCTTCGCCTTCACCGAGGTGAAGATCGGCGTCGTGCCCGCCATCATCGCCGTCACGCTCTTGCCGCGCATGGCCCCGCGCCTGGCGCAGCGCTATTTCCTCACCGGCGAAGAATTCGACGCCGCGAACGCCGAGCGCAGCGGCCTGGTCACCGAAACGGTACCGGCCAACCAGGTGCGCGCCACGGTGGATGCCATTCTGGCGTCTCTGCGCGCGGCGGCGCCTTCGGCTTTGATCATTACCAAGCAGATGTTGCGCGATCGAGCGGGCGTCCGCGCCGACCGGGACGCGCTGATCGAGGCGGCCACGCTGTCGGCTTCCGTGTTCGCATCGGAAGACGCGCGCGAGGGCATGCTCGCGTTTCGTGAAAAACGGCCGCCGCGCTGGGCGACCGCGGTGAAGTAGGCCGTCCTCCAGGCATGGCGGGCCTGCTCGCGTCGAGCAGACAGGACCAAGTTACTCGTGCAAGTCGTAAAGCGGCGCGTCGGCTCCCTTGCCCGGCCACGAGATCAGATCGCGCGGGCGGCGCGCCAGCTCCGCCCGCGCCAGCGCCGCGAGCGCCGCGCCGTGCTCCAGCCAGAACAGCGGCGCGGGCAAGGCGCTCGTGAACCGCACCAGCCGATGCAGCCCGGGCCGCGGCAACTGCACCAGCCGCTCGAAGGCGCCGGCGCTGTCGGGGCCCTCCAGCGCCACCACGCACATGGGTGCATCATACAGACTCTGGAAGGGACCATGCGCAAAGGCGCATACGTCGAACACCGCGGCGTCTGCCCGCAGCAGCGCTTCGGCCGTTCGGCCGGCCATGCCAGAGGCCGCCGCACTTCCAAGCTCTCCCGTGGAAACCAGCACCAGCGCGCCGCGGTCGAGTCCGTCGCCCGCGAGCGCTGGCAGCAGCGCCAGCTCGGCACGCGCGATTGCTGCGGTCACCGCCGCTGGGATCGCCGCGAACGACGCGGCCCAGGGCGCCGCCACGCCCCGCGCCTCCTCGTGCAGCGCCGCCACCCAGCGCAGCACCGCCAGGGTGGCCAGCTCGGGGCCCAACACGCGCGGCAACAGCAAGTCCTCGCGCACCGCTGGTCCGTGCTGGACCAGGTGCACACCAGGTGGCGCGGCCGCCTCGGCGCTGAGCAACACGCGGAGCGGCGCCGCGAGACTGCGCTCCAGCGCCATCGAAGCATGCGGCGACACGTGCTGCGAGATCACGCACACGCTGCCTGCTTCTTCCCGCCCCAAGAACGCGCTCGGCGGCCGGAACACCGCCGCAAGCCCCACCACCGCCACGAGCAGCTCGGCGAGCAGGCGCGCCGGACCCTCGGAGCCGCCCGCCCCGGTGATGACCCAGGGGCCGGCCGCCTGCATCGCAGCGTACGACGGCGCGCCCGCAACCCGTTGCGCCAGCGCCCGCGCCAGCTCCGACGGCAGCTCACTCAGCCGCTTCTTATAGAGAGCCAGAGAGCGGTCCGGCCCCGATCCACCGTTGGTTCGCGCGCCGTTCCGTGCTGGTGTATCCAGGTTCTCGCGGTCGTTCATCGAATGTTCAAAGCACTCTACGACAGTCCGCTGTGGCTCCCAATCCTCCCGACGGTCATGGCGGTCGTCGTGCTGGCCGCCCTCGTCGCGGGCGCCCTCCGCGGGTACCCGAAGGTCCGGGTCTTTGCGGGCTTGTTTGCCGTGATGGCAGCGGCCGACGCCTGGCTCGGCGGACCCTGGAGCCCCCTTCCTGCTTCGGGGGCCCTGCCCACCGCCAGCGTCGTCTTTTTCGTCGTCCTGGGCGATTTCCGGTACTTCCTCGCCACCCGGCTCGAGCACCTGCCGCTGCGTCTCGCCATCCTGCGCGCGGCTCTGCTCGCGCTCGTCGTCCCGATCGCCACGCAGCTGCTGGTGCGCGTCCCGCTGCCGAACCTCGGCGAGCGCACGCTGTTTCTGGTCTACGAGCTCGCGTTCTTGGTGGTGGTCGTGGCCGACTACCTCCGCGCGCCGCGCAGCCCCACGTCACGCGCTTTGTTTCGTTTCGAATGCATGCAGTATGCATTGTGGGCCATGGCAGACGTGGCGCTCCTGTGCGGCGTCGACGCGGGGTACCTGCTGCGCATCGCGCCCAACCTCATGTACTATGCAGCGTTCGTGCCCTTCGCCGCCGTGCTGCTCGGTCGGCCCGCTCGGAGCGTCGCGAGGCTCGCGATGGTGGCGCTGCTGTGCGCGGCGTGTAGCACCACCAACGCCCCGCCCGACGTCGCGTTGCGGTTTTCGGTGGATGGCCGCGCGCTGCGCGCCGTGCGTCTGGCAGACGTGATCGCCAAGGCGCCCGCCGTCGTGGTCACCACGGAAGACCCCTACTACGGCAAAACGAAGCACTTTCGCGCCGTCGCGCTCGAAGCGGTGCTCGCGGCGGGCTTCGCGGACGCCGACGGCCGGATGCCTCCGTCCGAAGGCCGCGAGTACGTGTTGCGCGCCAAGGACGGCTACGCCGTCTCCTTCACCGAGGCGCTCGTCCACGAAGGCGGCGCCTACCTCGCCTTCGCCGACGAAGACGTTCCTGGCTTCGAGCCCATCGGCCCCCAGCGGGTCAGTCCGTTTCCTCTGTACCTGATCTGGACCAAGCCAGGTCAAGGCGACCTCGAAGCGCATCCTCGCCCGTGGCAGCTCGACGCGATCGAGAGGGTCCGGTTCGAGGTCGCGTATCCGCACCTCGCCCCGCCCTCGCAGCCGGGCAGCGCCGAGCAAGCACGCGCGGCCCGCGGGCTCGCCATCTTCCGCGCCCAGTGTTTCAAGTGCCACGCCATCAACCGCGAGGGTGGCCGCACGGGCCCCGAGCTCAACGTACCGAAGAATGTCTTCGAGTACCTGCCGGCGGAGTTCGTACGGGCCTACATCCGCAAGCCGTCGGACTTCCGGTACGGCATCATGCCTGCGCACGAGGACATGCCTGAAGCCGACCTCGACGCGCTCACGTTCTACCTGCGCGCCATGAAGGACGCCAAGTACGATCCGAGGTGATCACTCGGGGGGCGTGGGATCCGGAAACGGTGCGGGCGCCTTCGAGATGGGCACGTCGGTCGTGACGGCGACATCTAGCGGAACGAGCGGCACGGACCGAGCCGAAACCGAGCCGGGCGGCACCGACCCACCGCCGACGGTGGGGGTAAGCATGGGCGCCCTCGCGCTGACGGCGGGTGGCTCGGCAGTCATGCTCGGCACCCAGCTGTCGAGGCCGAGCGGCGCGAAGATGCGGCGGCCTTCGGCGGTGAGCGGCTGGAGCTTGCCGAGCAGCTCGTCTTTGCGAAGGTAGATCTCTTCGCGCCTGCCCGCCTCCGTCTCGCGCTTGAGCGAGAGCTCCTGTGAGCTCGGGCTGCGCAGTGCGATCTCGTGCACGGTGGGCGCGAAGGTGGTGATGAGGCGCGCCACGAACGGCAGCACCAGGCGATGCTCGAAGACGGCTTGCCCGTCGAGACTGACCTCGAGCAGATCGCCTTTGTGGTTGGCGAGTTCCTGCGCGCTGACCGCGATCGCGCGCCACACGCGCTCGAGCGAGGCGAGATCGTGCGGAGTCAGCGGGCCGTCCAGCGCGCGGGACGCATCCCCCGTGCTCGACACCTTGCCTATGAGGCCGGCGTCGCCGCGCTCGACGCGAAACGAGAGCGACTCGTGGTCGGCGACGCGCTTCTTCAACGTGATCTCGAACACGTCGTCGGAGAAGGCGAACTCGGTGACGATCCAGTCGTCGACGAGAACCTGTTTCGGGGTGACGGTGCCGCGGAGCCAGCTCTTTTCGACGCCGACCATGAGCTCCGTGCCCTCGGCGAAGTCGCGCACGAGCCGGGGCTGGTTCCAGCTCTCGAGGCGCGAGGGCACCAGCGAGAACGCCGAGTACAGCCCGTCGGGATGGTCGAACTGTGCGCTGACCTCGTGATGGGCCTCTTTGCCCTGCACGACCAAGGTGGCCGACATGTTGGTGGCCAGCACGGGCAGACGCACGGCCTTCAGGAACTGCGCGAGCGCGGCGCGCTGTTCGTGGATGCGGCCTTCCGAGTCGGCGCGAATCCGGGCGAGATCTTGGTCGTTGGCGGTGGTCATGCGCTGCCGCTCCGCATCGGCGTAGCTGGACGCCCAGTGCGACAGCTGCCGCGAGAACTCGACGGCGCTGGGATGCCGCATCTCGTTCGAGGCCACCTGGATCGACATGGTCACGACGTCGTGGAAGCGGTCCAGCTCGGACTGGCCGATGCCCCGCAAACGCGCGGCTTCGTCGACGCCGAGGGCGGCGTCACGCGAAGCGAACTCGAGACGCACGATCCGCGTGGCCGCGGCCATGAACGCGTCGAGTGTGGCGAGGAAATCGTAGCCCAGAGGAAACGGCGCGGAGTCGCCGTAGAGAAAGCGCATCGGTCGCAGAGGGTATCATCCTGCCGATCCGCAGCGCCAACTTCCGGTCCGGACCAGGCCGGATCGCCTGCGGCGAGTGCTCAGGCCATCGCAGCGGTGGGGGCGCTCTTGCCGGTGCGCGCCACCCACTCTTCGTAGCCGCCGCCGTACGCATGCACCTTGGTGTTCACGTCGGCTGCGTCGGCCGTTGCGTCGATCTCGAGCACGCGGTTGGAGAGCGCGCGCAGGAACTGACGGTCGTGCGACACGAACAGCATCGTGCCCTCGTAGTTCTTGAGCGCCTCGATCAGCATCTCTTTGGTGTCGAGATCGAGATGGTTGGTGGGCTCGTCGAGCACGAGGAAGTTGGGCGGGTCGTACATCATGACGGCGAGAACGAGCCGCGCTTTTTCACCACCGGAGAGCACCCGGCACGGCTTCTCGATGTCGTCGCCCGAGAAGCCGAACACGCCGGCCAGGGTGCGGAGCGAGCCGATGCTTGCTTTGGGATAGCTGCCGACGAGCGTTTCCCACACCGTGTCTTCGTTCTTGAGCATCTCCATCGCGTGCTGCGCGAAGTACCCAAGCTTCACGCTCGCCCCGACGGCGACCTTGCCAGCGTCGGGCTGGGTGTGGCCGGCGATCAGCTTGAGCAAGGTGGACTTCCCGGCCCCGTTCACGCCGAGCACGCACCAGCGCTCCTTGCGGCGCACCAAAAAATCCAGGCCCTCGTAGATACGCAGCTCGCCATAGCCCTTCGACACCTGTGCCACCGAGGCCACGTCGTCGCCGGAGCGCGGCGCCTCCGGAAAGTCGAAATTGAGCTTCTTTTTCGAGCGCGGCGGATCCACACGCTCGATCTTCTCGAGCTTCTTCACGCGCGACTGCACTTGCGCGGCATGGCTGGCGCGCGCCTTGAATTTGGCGATGAATGCTTCTTCCTTGGCCAGCATGGCCTGCT
>JAYUXI010000007.1:0-2249 GCA_043753085.1 Myxococcales bacterium
CCGCCGACGAAGCGGCCGCTGGTGGCGCTGATGAAGCAGGCGCGGGCGTTTGGCGTGGGCGTCTTGGTGGCGACGCAGAACCCGATGGATCTGGACTACCGGGCCCTGGGCAATGCGGGCGTGTGGTGCGTCGGGCGGCTGCAGACGGACGCCGACTGCGAGCGCGTGGTGGAGGGCATGGCCTCGGCCGGCGTTCGGGGATCCGCGAAGGCGCTGTACGGGCTGGTGAAGAAGCTCGGCTCGCGGTGGTTCGTGATGCGCGACGCGCATGGCGACGGCGAGCCATTCTTCTTGCAGCCCCGGTGGGCCATGAGCCTGATGCGCGGGCCGATGACCCGCGTGGAGATTCAGAGGGCGCGGGCGGACTGGGATGGGGCGCCGGAGGCCAAGGCGGCCGAGTGAGGCCGCGTGCTAGGACGTAAGGTAGAGGCGCAAAATGGGTGGAAGGACCACGAGCAAGCACGAGCGAGAAGGTCTCACCCCTTCCGAAGTCGTTTCGGCCAGCCGCGTGAGCTGGCACAGCGTATTCGAGTCTACGCGTCGCAGTGGATCCGAGCTGGAGTTGCGGCAGCTTCTTCAGCAGAGCACGAGCGGCGGGTCGGGTTCCTTCCTGGCCGTTGCAAGCGACGGGCTGCGTTACTGGGTGAAGCCGCTGAACAACACTCAGATGTCATGGCGCATCTGCGTTACGGAACAGATCGTCGGTCGGGTAGGGGCCTGCATCGGTGCGCCGACTTGCACGGTCCGGACGGTGGGAATCCCGAAGGACCTCGCCGGATGGGAGTTTCGCCCTGGCGCGCGCCTGGAACCGGGCATCGCGCACGCGTCGAAGGAGGAGTTCGAGGAAGCCGTCGAGGAGTATGCCCTCGGGCATCGGGCCGACGACGCGAACGCGTCTCGACACGCGTACATCGCTGCGCTGTGGGACCTCTGCTGGGGCTCGGACCCGCAATGGTTGAGGAACCAACGTGCGGACAACGAGTACTGGAGTCACGACCATGGCATGTTCTTGCCGGGGGCAAACCTCTGGTCAGAAGCGTCACTGACCATCAATCTCTCGCAGCCCCACCCGTGGCAGGACCCGACGGGCGGATCTGGGCTAAGCCAGAGCGCTCTTCTGGCGGCCGCGGAAAGGTTGCTAAAGCTCGACATGGCGACGATGATCCGGGTCTTGGCGCAGATACCTCGAGAGTGGCCCGTCGACGACGCCGAGCTCGAAGCCGTGGGCGATTTTATCGTCACCCGCGCTCCTGCCGTCGCGGCACGTCTCCTGCAACTCGCAAAGGATCTCTGATGGCTAGGTACCTCACGACGACAATGCGTTTCGTCCCGCGTCCCGCCTCGGGCGAGTTCGTGAACGTGGGCGCGATCGCCGGTTCGGACGATGCAGCGGACTGGCATGCGAGCTACGTGTCGAACCTGAGGCGCGCGAGGGCCATCGACGACGCGGGGATCGCCAAGAGCGTGCTGAGCACAATCGCCGCCATTCAGGCAGAGGTCGAAGATTATGGGCTGGCCATCGACCGCAGTCAGCAGCCCGAGAGCGACATTTCCGAGGCATGGCTCGAATCGCTCCACGGACGCTACCGTCGCACACTGCAGTTTTCTGCGCCGAAACCAATCATCGCGGATTCCGCCGAAGACGCCGTGCGCATGGTCTTCGAGCACGAGATCGTCGACTACGAGAGCAAGAAGCACCCGTTTCGCACCAAGCAATCCGTCTTCTCCACCCTCCTCCGCGCATACTCTGCCGCCGGGCTTCGGAAGGGCACCACTCTGCGCCAGCACGCGGAAGTAAGAAGCACGCACGCGGCCAAATTCGACTTTGCGGTCGCCAACGGCGTGGCCGTGCAGCTCTCTCACGCATTGTCGTTCGTGACGCCAAAGATTGGTGAAATGGTGGACGACATGAAGTCGTGGGCCTGGTCGGTCCAGGACCTCCGGCAGCATGGCGGAGATCTCTGGGCCAAGGGCAGCAACACGGGGGTTCGCGTGCCCAGAGACGTCGACATCGAAGTCCTTTACGTGCCGCCCAGCGACGACGTGGGCCGCGACGCACTGAAGGAGCTCCAAGAAGCGTTCCGGAAGATCGACGTCACTGCGCGCCCCGAAGGTGACGAGAGCAAGATCGCGGCGCAAGCTCGGGCGCTTCTGCCCGGCTTGCCGTGAACGACGTCGCTGCACTGCAGTCGATCCGACTCGCGGACGTTGCCTCCTACCTCCGCGCGCGCGGCTGGCAGCTGGACGAG
>JAYUXI010000008.1:0-2249 GCA_043753085.1 Myxococcales bacterium
CGTGACGTGGCCGGGCCGGTGATGGATATGCTGTTCCCCCCGGGCACGCTCAGCAAGATCCCGATCGCCGCGATCACCGGCACCAACGGCAAGACCACCACGTCGCGCATGCTCGCGCACATCCAGAAGATGAACGGGCACACCGTGGGCTTGTCCACCACCGACGGCGTCTACATCGACGGCGTGCGCACCGTGGCCGGAGACATGACCGGGCCGCAGGCGGCGCAGATGGTACTGCGCGATCCGGCGGTCGACCTCGCGGTGCTGGAAACGGCGCGCGGCGGCTTGCTGCGTGCCGGTATGGGGTACCGCTCGTGCAACGTGGGCGCCGTGCTCAACGTAAGCGCCGATCACCTGGGGCAAAAAGGTGTCGAGACGCTCGAGCAGCTGGCCGAGGTGAAACGGATCGTGGTGGAGGTGGCGCGCGACTGGGCCGTGCTCAACGCCGACGACCTGCACTGCCTGCGCATGGCCGATCACACCAAGGCCACGCGCATCGCCTACGTCACCATGAACCCGCGCCACGAGCTGGTGAAAAAGCACGTGCGCGGTGGCGGCATGGCGGCGGTGCTCGAAGACGGAATCAACGGCCAGATGATCACGCTCTACGACAAGGGCGTGCACTTGCCGCTGTTGTGGACGCATCTGATCCCAGCCACGCTCGAGGGCAAGGCGCTGCACAACGTGCAGAATGCAATGTTTGCCGCGACCATGGCCTTCGCCATGGGCGTCAAGATCGAGAACATCCGTCAGGGGCTGCGCACCTTCGATACCTCGTACTTCCAGGTGCCGGGCCGCATGAACGTGTTCGACAAGCTGCCGTTCAAGGTCATCCTCGACTACGGCCACAACCCTGCTGCCGTGCAGGCGATGACCGATCTCGTGCAGCGGCTCGACTGCACCGGGCGGCGGATCTGCCTGCTGTCTGCTCCCGGCGACCGGCGCGACGAAGACGTGCGGGCCATCGCGCGGATCGCAGCCACCGTGTTCGACCGGGTTATCGTCCGCCGCGACGACGATCCGCGGGGTCGCGCGCCCGACGAGATTCCGCGGATTCTCGAAGCCGAGTTGCTGGCCGCCGGCCTGCGCCGCGATCAGGTCCAGCTCATCGTCGACGAGCCGACCGCCATCACCGCCACCCTGGAAATGGCCGAGCCCGGCGACATCGTGCTGCTCTTCGCCGACAAGATCGCACGCAGCTGGAAGCAGGTCGTCTACTTCGGAAGCGAGGATCCGTCGAAGACGGGCGCTCCGCGGACGGGGATCGACGAGCGAGGCTCGAGCCTGTCGGATGGCAAGCCGGTGGGCGCGCCGATGCAGACGCTCGACATTCCCGCCGATCGCGCCAGCAGCGCGCTCATCGAGGGGCTCGCGCTGATCCAGGACGAGCGCGGGGTGCGCCTCGCCCGCGAGCAAGAAGATTAAGGCGATGCGACTGCTCGAAGGCCGCCGGCTCACGGGACCCAATCACCTCGCTGCGACGCCGCTCGTCGCCGTCGAGGTTGCCATGGAAGAAGGAGAGCCACTCGCGCCGTGCGTCGCAGCGTTTGCGGCGCAGCTCGCCCGCATGCGCGAGGCCCTCGGCTTGCGCGGCACGGTCACGCTCACGGTCCGCCCGCACCACGGGGGCGCCGTGCTCGCGTACGCGGCGCCGCCCGATCTGATGCTCGCCTGCGTCGACGTGAGCGAGTGGGCCGCCGCCAGTGCCAGCGCCGTCGTCGCAGGGCAGCCGGCTCGCGATCTGGAGCCCGAGCGCGCCAAGCTCGCCGCAATGATGCAGAGCGCACGCAAGCCGCGGCTCGCCGAGCTGCTGGCCGAGGCCGAGCGCCGCGGCGTACCCGCCCTGTGGGACGACGAGATCACGAGCTTCGGTTTCGGCCGGCGCGCGGTGGAGTACGCCAACGACGCGCTGCCGCTCGCGGACGAGATTCCGTGGGACACGCTCGGCGACATCCCGGTCGTGCTGGTCACCGGCACCAACGGCAAGACCACGTCGTCCCGGTTGCTCGCGCACGTGGCCAAGGCGGCCGGCTTCGTCGTCGGCAGCACCTCGACCGACGGCGTGGTACTCGATGGCGAGGTGGTCGAGCGAGGCGACTGGACCGGGCCGATGGCAGCGCGCCGGGTCCTGCGCGATCCGCGTGTCGAGCTGGCAGTGCTGGAAACCGCGCGGGGTGGAATCCTGCGGCGCGGCCTGGCCATCACGTCGTGCGACGCCGCGCTGATCACCAACATCGCCGCCGATCACC
>JAYUXI010000009.1:0-5590 GCA_043753085.1 Myxococcales bacterium
CCCAAGCTGCTCGAGTACAACGTTCGCTTCGGCGATCCGGAAACGCAGGTGCTCGCCATGGGCATGGGCGAATCGCTCTCGCAGCTCTGCTACGAGGCCGCCTCGGGCCGGGTTGCCTCGGGCTGGATCCCGATGCGTGCCGACGCCGTGGTGTGCGTGGTCCTCGCTGCACCCGGATACCCTGGGGCGCCACGGCTCGGGGCGCGGTTCGACGTGCCCGCGGGTCCTGACGTGGCCGTGTTCCACGCCGGCAGTGCACGCAACGCAGACGGCCAGCTGGTGGTTGCGGGAGGCCGCGTCGTGTCGGTGGTGGCGCAAGGGGCCAGCCTCGCGCAGGCGCGCGCCGTGGTGTACGCGCGCGTCGGCGCGGCATCGGGACTGCACCACCGCACCGACATCGGATCGCGCACGTGAAGAGCCTGGTCGTGCTCGCATCGGGCCTCGGCTCGAACGCCGCTGCGATCGTCGCCGCGACGCGTGACGGAGTCCTGGCAGGCGTCGCCACCGTCGACGCCATCGTGACCAACTCGGTCACTGCCGGGGTGCGATCCCGCCAGGACGAGCTCGGCGTTCCGGTCTTCACCATTCCTTCCAGAGGCGTGGGCCGTGAAGAGTGGGAGGCCGAATTGCTCGCGCGGGTGCCAGCGCCCAACTACTGGATCCTGGCAGGCTTCCTGCGCATCTTGTCGCCAACCTTCGTCGCTCGCTTCCCGGAGCGCATCGTCAACATCCACCCCGCCGACACACAGGCCCACCAAGGGTTGCATGCGTACGAGTGGGCGTTGTCCTCGCGCCTGCCCGAAACGTGGATCACGGTGCACGTGGTCGACCAAGGGCTCGACACGGGGCGGGTGCTCGGGCGCGGCCGGGTCGATCTGCAAGGGGCGACCACCCTCGAGGAAGTGCAGCGACGCGGCCTGCAGGTCGAGCACGAGCTCTATCCGCGTGTACTATGCACGTTTCTGCAAGGGGGTTCCTGAATCATGTGCGGCATCGTTGCTATCCAGGGTACGGGTCCGGTGGCCGAGGAGCTGGTGCTGGCGCTCGCAGCGTTGCAACACCGCGGGCAAGACGCCGCCGGCGTGCTCACTTTCGACGGGCGCTTCCGGCTGCACAAGGGCGAAGGGCTGGCCACGCAGGTGTTCTCGAAGCCCGACGACGTGGCGCGGCTCACCGGCAAAGTTGGCCTCGGCCACGTCCGCTACGCCACGCAGGGCAGCCTGGACTGGCTCGACGCGCAGCCCTTCCACACCAGCTACCCGTTCGGCATCGGCATGGTCCACAACGGCAACGTGGTGAACTTCGAGCAGATTCGCACCGTCATCGAGCACGAGCGCGAACGCATGCTCGAAACCGCCAACGACGTCGAGCTGCTCGTGCACGTGCTGGTGAAGCGTCTGGAAGAGCAGGGCGTGTCGAAGTTCTCGCCGGAGGTGCTGTTTCGCGCCGTCGCTGGCCTCGCCGATCAGGTCGAGGGTGCTTACTCGGCGCTGGCGCTAATTGCCCATCGCGGCCTCGTAGCCTTCCGCGACCACCACGGCATTCGGCCCCTGCTGTGGGGCCAGAAGCGCAACGGCGACGGCGTGGTGCATCTGTTCGCCTCCGAATCGACCGTGTTCGACGTCCTCGGGTTCACCGACTACCGCGACTTGCTGCCCGGCGAGATCGTCTACGTCGAAAATGACGGCACCGCGCACACGCACTGCATCGCGCCGCGGCGGCGCGCGTTCTGCACCTTCGAGTACATCTACTTCGCGCGCGAAGACTCCACACTCGAGGGGCGAACGGTGGCTTCGGAACGCGTGGCGATGGGCAAGCTGTTGGCCGGGGCGGTGCGAGCCCGCGGGCTGCAGCCCGACTGCGTGATCGACGTTCCGAACTCGGCATACTTCGCCGCGTCAGGTCTGGCCGAAGAGCTCGGGGTGCCGTATCGACGCGGCCTGGCGAAGAACAACCACGTGGGTCGTAGCTTCATCCTGCCGTCGCAGGCGGCGCGCGAGAAGATGGTGATCCAGAAGCTGAACCCGATTCGCGAAGTGGTGGAAGGGAAAAAGCTCTGCGTGGTCGACGACTCGATCGTGCGAGGCACCACGTCCAAGCGCATCGTAGGCATGCTGCGGCAGGCGGGCGCGGCGGAGATCTATCTGGTGTCGGCCGCGCCGCCGGTCCGGCATCCCTGCGTGTACGGCATCGACATCGCCGAGCGCCGCGAGCTGGTGGCGGCATCGCGCAGCGAGGACGAGATCCTCGCGTACATCGGCGCCGATGCGCTCGTTTATCCCGATCTCGATGCCTTTCGTGCCCGCTATGCGGTCGACGGCGAGCAACGCGGCTGCTTTGCATGCTTCGACGGCGACTACCCAACCCACGTGCCTGCTGGCGTCGCGGAGTCGCGGGAGCGAGAGCGTCTGCTCCGCCCAGGGAGCTGCCTACCCGTGCTACGGTGACGACGAGTGAAGGCGGAACCCATCCTCGACCCGGAGGAGCTGGCCAAGCGCCGGATCGGCGAAACTTTGTCCGGCAAGTGGCGCCTCGAGCGACTGCTCGGAGTGGGCGGCATGGCCGCCGTGTTCGCCGCCAAACACGAGAACAACGATCGCGCGGCCGCGATCAAGATCCTGCACCTGGAGGCGTCGCTCAACCAGGAAATCAAGCGCCGCTTTTTGCGTGAAGGATACATCGCCAACAAGGTGAAGCACCCGGGCGCGGTCGCCGTGCTGGACGACGGCGTCACCGAAGATGGCGCGGCGTACATCGTGATGGAACTGTGCCAGGGCGAGACCTTGCAGGAGCACCTCGATCGCACCGGACTCGCCGACGAAGCCACCGTGCTGCGCTGGGTCGACGAGCTGCTCGACGTGCTGGCCCTCGCGCACAAGGAAGGAATCGTGCACCGCGATCTCAAGCCCGACAACGTGTTCGTCTTGCAAGCGGGCGGCGTCAAAGTGCTCGATTTCGGCATCGCGCGGATCCGCGGCGGCCTGTCCGATCTCAAAACCCAGGCCGGCCTCGTGCTCGGCACGCCCGCGTTCATGCCGCCCGAGCAAGCGCGCGGGCAGTCGGCCCGGGTGGATGGCCGCGCAGATCTCTGGGCCGTCGGCGCCATCATGCTCGCCACGCTTACCGGAAAACGCGTGCACACTGCAC
The DNA here is from genome assembly GCA_043753085.1 of Myxococcales bacterium. Classification (GTDB taxonomy): domain Bacteria; phylum Myxococcota_A; class Polyangia; order Polyangiales; family Polyangiaceae; genus JAYUXI01. Next base: position 3,148 of record JAYUXI010000009.1, read on the forward strand.
GGTCGCCCCAGGAGTGCCTGTTTCTCGCGATGACCGAGACCGCGAAGTCAATGGCCGAGCTCGCGCCGGAGATCTCGCCGAAGATTGCCGCCATCATCGACAAGGCGCTCGAGTTCGAGCCCGAGGCACGCTGGGACGACGCCGAGGCCATGCAAGCGGCGGTGCGCGGCGTGCTCACCGCGTTCGTACGCGAGCCCACGCTGCTCGCCAAACCGGTTGCCGCCAAGCCCGCGTGGCCGCCGCCGCCGGTGCTGCCGGGCCCGCCCATGGCGCCGCGGCTGACGGCTCCCGAGCTGCCGTACGCGGAGCTCCTGCCCGAGAGCGGCATGCGCCTGCCCGCTTCGACCGGCGGACCGGTCGAGGCCACGTCGTTTGCCGGGTCTTCCTTGCCCACGAAGCTCGACGGCGCGCCCGCCGCCGTAGAGTCGACCCCCTCCAAGCCGTCATCGAGCCCGCCGCCGCGCCACCTGCAGGCGGAAGTGCGCAGCCTCGAGGCCGGCTCGCCGCTGCTGGAGGCCAATCGCAAGCGGCGCCGTTGGTGGGTCGCGGCGTTCGTCGTGCTGCTGGTGGCCGGCTCGTTTGGTGCCGCGTATGCCATCCAGATTAGCCCCGCGCTCCGCGTGTCACTCGGCATCGAGCCGGCGCCTCTGACCGAGCTGCCTTGGCCGGAGCCCGTGTCGGCAGCGCTGGAGCCTGCGTCCAGCGTAGGCATCGCGTCGGCCGAGGCGCCGCTGGAGCTCGACGAGGCCGACGCCGACGTGGCGCTGCTCGCCGACGCCGCAGCCGCGGCCGTGAAGCCCAAGCTGACGACGAAGCCGAAGGCGCCGGTCAAGAAGCTGCTGAAGAAAAAAAAGCGGCGCTGGTAGGTCGCTGCATCGACGTGAGCCTGCCGGTAGCATGGCCTCGTGTTTCGCCTCCTGCCCGCTCTGCTCTTGGTGCCCGCGGTATCCGGATGTTTCGGAGCCACGGGATACCGGGGCGTACCCTCCGACCACTTCGACGGCCGCGTTTTCCACAACCTGCCTGTCGCGCCGCAGCCCGGATTCGGTGACTTCTTGCGCTGGACCGTGGGCGGTGGCGACATCGAGTGGCCCGATTGGGTGCAGACTCCCCAGAGTCGTCCGGCCGGGGCGGCGCTGCCGCGCACCATCCGCATCACGTTCGTGAACCACGCCACCACGTTGATCCAGCTGGATGGCGTCAACATCCTCACCGATCCGGTCTGGTCGGAGCGCGTGAGCCCGGTGTCTTTTGCCGGCCCGAAGCGCCACAAGCCTCCCGGCATTCGCTTCGAGGATCTGCCGCGCATCGATGCGGTGCTGATCAGCCACGATCACCACGACCACTGCGATCTGGTCACGTTGCGGCGGCTGTGGGATCGTTTTCACCCGCGCATCTACGCCGGTCTCGGCACCGCGGCGCTGCTCGCCGACGCCGACATCGACGGCGGCGTGGATCTCGACTGGTGGAGCCAGACGGCGCTGGGTGCTGGCGGCGCCACGCCCGTCGAGCTCGTCTTCGCGCCCGCGCAGCACTGGTCGGCCCGCGGCGTCTCGGATCGCGATCGCGTGCTGTGGGGCAGCTTCTACCTACGGGGCCCGAGTGGCTCCGTGTACTTTGCAGGTGACACCGGCATGGGTGCGCATTTCGCCACCATCCGCGAACGTCTCGGCGCGCCCACGGTGGCCCTCTTGCCCATCGGCGCATACCAGCCGGAGTGGTTCATGGGTCCCTCGCACATGTCGCCCGCGCAGGCGGTCAGCGCGCACCGGGCGCTGCGCGCCACCACGAGCGTGGCCATCCACTGGGGCACGTTCGATCTCGCCGACGAAGGCCAGTATCAGCCGGCGGGCGAGCTCACGCTGGCGCTCGACGCGCAGCACATTGCGCGCCGGGATTTCCGGATCCTCGAGAACGGCGAGCTGTTCGACACGAGTGCTCAGCGGGACGGAAACCCCGACGTCGCCACGAACCGGCCGAAGTAATAGGGCACCACGCCGTCGTGCGAGAGCCCACTGTGCTTGACCAGGATCGGCACCTCGAACGCGGCGTTGTCGAGCGTTGCGGTCGATTCGTCGAAGAGCAGGGCTTCGGGGCGGTCTTCGCGCGCGAGAGCCGCTTCGATCTCCGCGCCGAGTGACCGTGACTCGTCGGCCGTCCCGCCGCCGCTGGTGTAGGCCATGGCGAAGCGCAGCGGATCCGGAGTGGCCACGTCGAACCGTTCCAGCTGCCCGAGCGTGTACTCCTCGTAGGTGGCCAGCTCGCCGTAGAGCGAATCGAAGAGCAGCACGCCGGACACGTTGGGAAGAGCGCCGCGATCCAGCGCGCGCGCGAGAGCGATGTATCCGCCGGAGTGGCTGGCCAGCACGACGCGTTCGAGGTCCACCACGGCGACGTCGCGCTCGAGCCAGGCGGACAGGTGCTCGGAGTACAGCTCGTCCAG
>JAYUXI010000010.1:0-2234 GCA_043753085.1 Myxococcales bacterium
CACAGCGCGGCAATGCCGGCGCCGAAGGCGAGCGTGCCGGGGCGACCGAGCGACCTGCCGCCGAACAGCATGCCGCCGTCCCACACGCCGAAGACATACCGGCCGGACGACCAGCTGGTGGCGATCTTGGCGAGCACCGCGAGTCCCCACAGCTCGGAGAAACCGAGGACGAAGAAGCTGGCCAGCGAGTGCATCGGGCCGCCCTTTTAGCGCGACTCGGCGCGTGGATTCGAGAAGTACCGTGCGGCACTCACCCTGGGCGCTGCAAAGGTACGCTACGCGACTACTCTGGGATATTTGGAGGGCGGCTCGTGAGGCAGCTCGAGTACCAAGGTGACGCCCTGCGACGCAGCGGCTTCGGCCCGCAGATCGCCGCCGAGTCGTCGCGCGAGGGCGCGCGCGTACGCAAGGCCAAGACCGTCTCCGGTGGGGTGGAGGGGAGTGAGGCGCACGAACGGGCGGAACACTCGCTGCAGCTCGTTCGCCGCGATGCCGCGCCCGTTGTCGGTCACTCGAAGCACATGCCGGTCGTCGAGACACTCGGCGGTGACCTCGACCCGTAGCGGCACGCCGGGACGACTGAACTGCACCGCATTCGTCAGGACGTGACCCAGCAGCGTCGACAAGGCACCGCGGTCGCTCTGCACTGCAGGCATCGGCGCCAGCGAGAGGGCTAGATCCGGCGCCGTACGACGCAAGGCGTCGGCAAGCTCTTGCAGCAGCGCCGCAGAGTCGACGGACTCGACGAGAAGGACTCGCCGCCGGAAGCCGCCGAGCTCGCCGAGCACTTCGAGCACACGGGCCATTCGCTTGGCGCCTTCGTTCAAATACGAAAAGGCTTCGATGGTCTCCTCGATGAGACGCGCGCGGTTTTCCGTATTTTCTTCGGTGGGAACCCAGTGCTCGATGGTTTCGGCATGGAGCAGCCGGAGCTCGGCCAAAAACCCCAGGACGCTGACGAGGGGAGAGCGCGCATCGTGGTTGAGGATCGACGTGATTGTCTCGAGGTCGTCGTCTGCCTGGCTCAGGCTGCTCTCGAGGGGGGCCACGCGGCGCAACATGAGTGCTGGACGACGGAGACGCAAGATCACCCCCGCGAAGTAATTTGCGTCCTCGAAGTCGTATCCGGCCGCGGCGGGTTACTTGGTGGTCGCCGGGCTGCCAGGGGGTAGCGCTGCCGGCGTGCCGCTGGGCAGCGAGGCGGCGCCGCTGGTGCCTTCCGCGGCACTGCCGCTGCTGGCTCCGTATACCGTCGTGGGATCTTCGGGCTTGGCGCTGCTGCCGCAGGCCACCGCCGCCGCGCAGAGTCCCGCCACCACGAGCAAAAACATCGCTTTATTCATGGCCGACTATCTAAGACGTCCCAGTGCAGACGCCAGGGCCGGCTGCCCTTTGTCTACTCCGGCCAGGCCGCCTGGCATTCCGAAGGTGCGGGCGGCAACGTCGCCGCCAGCTCTTTTGCACGCGACTCTGCGGTCTGCGCGTTGCGCGGCGCGAGTGGCAGAAAGGCCGATCGAGCCACGCACGCAGGAGGGGGCTGGCCTTCGTCTTTGGCCCGGTTGCCATCGTCCAGCAGCTCGAGAGCCCCCGGCTCCACGAAGCCTTGTACCAGCAGTACGGCGGAGCTCTTTTGCGCGAGTGCAGCGTAGAGTCGCTCGTAGCCGTCGGGCGTGAAGGTGAGGACGATGCCGGCCGCGCCCTTCCTGGTAGCAGGCATGGCACTGGCCACCACCGCGTCACCCAAGGCGGGTGCAGCATGCACCAGATAAGTCCGGGCCGCGGCTTGCGGCGTGGCGCCGATCAGCACTGCATCGCCGGGGGGCACCCGCAGCGAACGCGCGAACGAGCGCAGCGCGTCCGGGTCGTCGGCCGCAAAAAAACCTGGTTCGGCGCGGATGCCGTCACGCAGCGACGCCGCGTCGACCGATTCGGTGAGGTCGTGCGCGTCGTCTGCGTGGTACAGCGCGAACGCCTGGACGAGCTTGTGGCGCACCGGCGCGTGCACCGGATCGGGAGTAGACGGCGCGCAGGCGGAAAGCGCGAGGACGAAGCCGACAGCGGCGGGATGACGAAGACTCAACTGCGTCATGCTACCCCGAACCGCCCGCGTTCGTCGAGCGCACCACCGCCTCTCGGAAGTGTGATCACCGTGCACGCGTCGCGCGCGGGCGCGTATTCATCGCGGGGGCCAATCGACGGTCAGCGCGCCGCGGGAAGCGCAGCCTGCGCCGTGA
>JAYUXI010000011.1:0-5578 GCA_043753085.1 Myxococcales bacterium
CCTTGCAGACGGAGCTCGTAGCGGCCGGTCTCGATGACGTCGACGCGGTTTTTGCCGACCGCGACCAGCGTGTTCATCACGGCCTTGCGTGGGTCCGCGTCGGGGGTGGCGCAGCGCACCCGCCACGTACCTCCGGCGGCATCGTGCTGGGCGGCGCCGGCCTTGAGCGTGGGCATCGTGTCGTAGCATTCGCTGGAGCGGTAGCTGCGCTCCGTGGAGGCGATGCTGAGCACACCCCCGGTCTCGCGGATGCTCGCCTTGCCGCCGCCGCCGGTGCTGGTGCTCTTGGGCACGGGGCCGCACTGCGTTTGCCAGTTCTGAATGGTGTAGTCTTCACGCAGTGCCGTGCTGACGTAGTCGCCGTCGACCGAGCCGGACGGCGATTGCGCCCGGGCTTCTGCGGACACGAGCATCCACGCGAGCACGCAACGGCGCACGCAGTTCGACGACGGGGAGGCTGGCGCTCGCACTGGCGCTGAAGGGTAGGGGACAAGAGCCAGGCAAAGAACGCAAAAAAGATGCGAGCGGCCGAGGTCATGGTAGCTTCCCGCCCCCATGAAACCTGGAAGCAAGCCCGGAACGCGGCCGGCAAGGCCGTTCCGTATTGCACGTCGCGCCGGAACGCTGGGCCTTGGCCTGGTCTTTGGGGCCATGCTTGCAGCCGCCCCGCGCAGTGCCCGCGCAGCCAACGAGATCCCCAGCACCAACGGAGACGGTCTCGACACCCACTTGTTCCGCCCCGCGGTCGACTCGAAGGGCTTCGTCACGGTCAACGGCACGCAGGTGCTGCCCGGCAACCAGATCAGCTTCGGCCTGGTCATCGACTACGCCAACGTGCTGCTGCGTACCTCGCCGCGCGGCCAGGAGAAGCTGTCGCTGATCGACCACTCCTTTCAGGGCACGTTCCACTTCAACTACGGCATCAAGAACATCGCGCTCGTCGGTCTGTCGATGCCGTTCAACTTGATGGCCGGCCCGAGTCAGGTCGACGCCGCCGGCAATCCGGTGTTTCCTGGGCGCTGGACCGGCAACCAGCTCGACTCGCAGAACCTCGGCTTCGTGTCGCTGCACGGCAAGGTGCAGATTCTCCGCGTCGAGAAAGGCTTCGGCCTCGCCGCCCTCGTTCCGATCGGTGTACCCCTCACCGATTCGCCGCGCAGCGCCGGCGCCGATCCCAAGTTCTGGTTCTGGCCGCAGCTCCTCGCCGAAAAGCGCTTCGGTTCGACCGACTGGCTGAAGCTGGGCTTGAACGCAGGCTTTCGCGGCCACATCACCAGCGACACCACGCTCGACCTGCGCGGTGGCCAGCTCAAGGACGGCAACCGCCTCACGTACGGCTTCGCTGCTGCGGCGCGCGTGCTGCCCGCGGTGGACCTCATCGCCGAGACCTACGCGACGTACCTGCTCAGTGACTCCGCCGCGGTGCTCAAGCCGAGCAACGAAGCCGTCGCCGGCCTCAAGGTGTTCGTGGAGAAGAATTCGTTCTTCCTGCTCGGCGGTGGCGCGCGCTACACCAAGGGCTTCGAGGCCGCGAACCTCCGCGCGTTCCTCGGCTTCGTCTACGAGCCCTCCATCGGCGATCGCGACGGCGACGGCATCCTCGACGACGTCGACCAGTGCCCGGACGAGAAGGAAGACTTCGACGGGTTCGAGGACGAAGACGGCTGCCCCGATCCCGACAACGACAAGGACGGCGTCCCGGATTACCGGGACCGCTGCCCGAACGTTCCCGGCCCCGTGGAAAACCAGGGCTGCCCGAAGCCGGAAGGCGATCGCGACGGCGACGGCACCCCGGACTCGAAGGACAAATGCCCGGACGTGCCCGGCCCCAAGTCCAACTTCGGCTGCCCGTTGCAAGGCGACGGCGATCGCGATCACGATCTCATTCCCGACAGCGTGGACAAGTGTCCCGATGAGCCGGAAACCTACAACGGCGTGAACGACGCCGACGGCTGCCCCGACAACGGCGACGTGCTCGTCACCGGCTCGGGCATCGTCATCTTGAAAAAGATCCAGTTCAAGACCGCCTCCGCGGAGATCCTGCCAGCTTCCGATACGATCCTCGATCAGGTCGCGTTCGCCTTGAAAGAGCATGCCGAGTTCGCCCTGATCGAGGTCGCCGGTCACGCCGACGAACGCTCCACCGATCAGTACAACTTGAACCTCACGCAGAAACGCGTCGACGCCGTCGTCGCGGCCCTGATCACGCGCGGCGCCGAAAAGTCGCGCCTCCGCGCCAAGGGCTACGGCGAGTACTGCCCCGAGGATGCCGAGCACAACGAGGCTGCGTGGGAGAAAAACCGCCGCGTCGAGTTCAAGATCGTCAAGAACACCAACGGCGGCCCCGCGCCGGAGCTAGGCTGCGAGAACGCGGTCAAGAAAGGCGTGAAGCCCGATCCGATTCCCTGACGGTACTCAGTATCGGACGGCAAGCGAGCCGCGTGCAGTCTGCACGCGGCTCGTTTCGTTCAAGCGCTCGTAACGTTCGGCCGTGGAGAGCGGAGGTTGCGCAGGCTACTTCTTCAGGCGCTTGTCGCAGTCGTCCATGCAGGCCTTGTCGCCGAGCTGCTTGCAGACCGAGCGCAGGACGGTCACGTCTTCGTAGCTCGCCGTGCCCTTTTTGACCGACGGCTCGAGAACGGCCCTGGCGCCGCGGTAGTCAGCCTGCCGCATCAATTCGCGCGCGCGGTCGGCGGGGGTGGCTTTGACGGGCTTTTCGGGCGTGACCGGCTTGTCCGGGATGCTGGTGCCGCCGCTGGTTGCAGGAAGCTTGGCGGTCTTGGTGCCGGAAGCCGGGGAGATCGGCATGCTCGAGTTGACGGGAGGGGTCGCAACGGCCCCGCTGACGCCAGGCGTGGCCACGGCGCGCGCCTGGATCAGTTGCATGGCCTTGGCGCGCTGCGCGTCGGGCACCGTGCTGGAGTCGGCGACTTGCTTGAGCAGGCCGATGGCGAGATCGCGCGCGCGCTCGCGATCGGCGCGCATGAACATGTCTTCCGCCCACTTGGTTTCGATGTCGACGAAGTCGGTGGTGTTGCGGGCCGGCGATGTGGCGGCGATGCCCTGCAGCAGCTTTTGGTGGGCAGCCTCTGGGTTGGTGAGGCTGAGCCGACGCGCGTCGGCGAGGACGACCTTTTCGCTCTCCGAGATGGTGGCTGGGATGGTGGTGCCGGAGGCGGCGACCGTGTCGGACGTTGCGGGGGTGACCGCGTCGATCGGGTTGGTGGCGGGGCGGGTGAAGAAATACACACCGGCCACCGCGGCGCCGCCCAGTAAGAGACCGAGCAAGACGAACGGCGCAATGCTGGTTTTGCGGGCGCCCAGCACGCCGTCGGCCTGCCGGTCGGTGATGGCGGCGAGTTGCTGGCTGTCCGACGCGTTGGCGAGGAAGACCTGACCGGCCGCGACGAAGCGAAAGCGAACGTCGCCGAGCTCGATGATGTCTCCTGCTTCGACGATGCCGCGCGAGAGGTCGGAGCCGTTGACGCGCACGCCGTTCGACGACGCGTTGTCGACGATTTCGTAGCGGCCTTCGGCGAGCTTGTGGATCTCGCAGTGCATGCGCGACACGGAGTTGTGGTTGACGCTGATGGTGGCGTCTTCCGCGCGGCCGATGGTGATCAGCTCCTTGTCGAGCGGGTACTCGGCGCCGGGCGTGGGGCCCACCAGCATGACGAAGCGGTTCGGGCGCTCGAGCAGCATGGTGCCGCGCGCGCGAACTTTGCCCGGGACCAAGGTGGCCTTCAGGTCTTCGGGGTCGGGCATGGCGGCCTGACTGGCGCCTTCTTCCAGAGCGTCGTCCTGGATGACGACGCGGTAGTCGCCAATCTGGATCAGGTCGCCGTGAATCATCTCCTGCGCCTTGGAGATGCGCATGCCGTTGACGAAGACGCCGTTGTAGCTTTCGAGATCTTCGAGCACGTAGGCGGGCGCGCTTCCCTCGCTGAGCTTGGCGAGCTTGGCGTGGTCGCGCGAGATGTTCCGCTCGGTCAAGCGGATGGCATTCCCCTCCTTACGCCCGACCGTGTACTGGTCGCGGGTGAGGTGCACCACCGTGCGCTTGCCTTCGTCGTCCTCGATTACGAGCTTCCACATGACGCTTCAGGACCAGGACGAGCGCGAAAGGTAGCGAGGTAGAACTGTGCATCTGCGCCGCAAAGTCAGTGTAGCGTAGCCCGCCCCCGGCCTCACAATCAAGCAGCTATCTCTGCCAAGTCGATGGTCGACCCAGCTCGTGGCAAGCGCTGGTCCGAGCAGGCTTGGTCAACAGTCGCGTCGCCGGGGCGAGCGCTGCGTTGCCGAAGCGAGCGCTCATTCCGTTTCGATTCTTTGTGGCTCGCCGGTGGGCAGTAGGGCCACGAAGTGGGCGCTCGCCTCGGCCACTTTTGCAGCGTTTTGCCCGTCGAACGTGAGCTTGGTTTTGTGCGTGGGGTCGAACCACTTTGGGTAGGACCCGACCTCGACCTCGGGGTAGGCAGCCACCACCTCCTCCAGAAGAGGGGCGAGCTGGCCCTCATCGAGGTTGGTGTAGACGCTGTGGGTCCGGAAGCCGGGCCGCTTGGGCAGGCTTTCCTGGACCACCGCCAGCTTCATGCGGAATACTTCGGGTACGCCGGGCATGATCCAGACGTTTTCCTTGCGGACCACCGGCCAGGTCGGGGGGTTGCCCGTGACCAGCACCGAGCCCTCGGGCACGTCGGCCATGCGAAGATGGGCCTCTTCGAGACGATGGGCATATTGCAGGCGGATCCGCGCTTCGAAGTCCGGATGGCGGACGACCGCGCAGTCGAAGGCGGCCGCCACGCCGGCCAAGGTCACGTCGTCGTGGGTGGGGCCGACCCCACCCGACGTGAACAACCATTCGTGCGCCCGTGAGAGCGCCTGCACCTCGGCCGAAATCAGCTCGATGCGGTCGGGCACGGTCACCACGCGGGCGAGCTCGATGCCTTGTGCCCGCAGCATCTTGGCCAGCGGCTGCAGGTTTTGCTCCTGGATCTTGCCGCTGAGCAGCTCGTTGCCGATGAGAAGGAGCGCTGCGGTCATGGTGCGATCAGGGGCATCGTACTTGAGGGCTGCCCTCTGCGAGCAATAGTTGTCCCCGATTTTTGGACAACCGTGGCGAAGACGCCGAGCGTAGAGTCGAGGGCCCGGCCAGGGCCGCGGTTCTCGAACATGGAAGGCGGCTACCGAGACAGCGCAGACAAGGCCCGAGAAGAATTTTTCTCGGAAGCGCAGGAGCTCGTCGACACGCTGACGCGGGACCTGCTGGCGCTCGACCACGCCAAGCGCCAGGGCAAAGCTTCTCCGGAACTGCTCAACGACGTGTTTCGTGCAGTCCACACGCTCAAGGGCCTGGCCGCACTGTTCGGTGCGATCACGCTTTCTGCCGTGTCGCACGAGCTGGAGAACCTGCTCGACGACCTGCGCCTGGATCGCGTTCCACTCGACGATGCGGCGCTCGACCTGCTGTTTCGTGCCGTCGAGGGGTACGGACAGATTCTTTCGCTCGAGAAGCAGCGCATCGACGGCGCCGAGCGCGAGAAAGCCCCTGCGGTCATTCAGGAGCTGCTCGCGCAGC
>JAYUXI010000012.1:0-5574 GCA_043753085.1 Myxococcales bacterium
CCTGCGCCTTACCACACTTACTTGGCGGTCTCGCCCGAAGGTGGAGTCCACGCCGTGGGCGCGATTTCGCCTTCCTCGAAGGCGAAGTACAGGGCGCACTGCTTGAACATGAACTTCTGGCCCTCGGCCGTGGCCAGGTCCATGCGGTAGGTGTTGATGAACTTCACCGAATCACGCTTCCACATCTCCCAGGCTTCCTTGGAGACTTCCTCGTAGACGCGCTTGCCCAGCTCGTTTCGGTACGGCGGTTTGTCGAGGCCGGGCAGGTCTTTGTCGAGCTTCTTGCAGTGCACGATACGTTCGGTCATCGCCGGTACGACTAGTACGTCCCGATTCGAATGGAGGGAGATTTCCGCAGCGACGCTTTTGGCGTTATGTTCGCGCGATGCTTCGGTGCCCACGTTGTGACTGGCAGGAGACGACCGCAGGGGCCCCTGCGGTCACCGCGTGTCCAAAGTGCGGACTTCCCTTCGGAAAACGCCCTCTCAACCCGACCGTCATGAGCTACGGCGCCGATCCCGGCGCGCTACACGATCCCGCCGTGCCACACGCTTCACCCGAGCCTGTGGCGCCATCGGCAGTGCAGGCGCAGGCCGCCCGTGGCAGCGCAAGTGCAGCAGAGCAGCAGGAAACCACCCTGCTCGAGAGCCCCACGTCGTCGCCCACCACGAGGCCGCCGCCGCCCGCGCCGTTTCCCGAGTTCGGCGGCCTCGGCTCGGACGACGAGGAAATGACCCGCATGGAGCAGGTCCCGCCCGAGGTGCTGGCGCAGCTCATGGCACGCGCCCAGGCTGCAGAAGCGCCCTCCGGCCCACCGCCTGCACCACCATCCGGCTCCTACACCGACGACGAGCCCACCCGTCTCGGCCTCGAGATCGCCGATCTCGTCGCTGCCGCCGGCCCGTCCATGCAGCCACCTGCCGCCGGGGATCCCGGGCGGCGCCCCGGTCACGCCACGCAGCTCGGCGTCCCTGCCATCACACCCAAGCAGCCCGCCGCCGCTCCCGCGCCACGCAACCTGGCCACGCAGCTCGGCGTGCCGGCCGTGCCGACGGGCGTCCGACTCGGTGCGATCCCCGCACCACCGCGCCCGCTGTCCAGCATTCCCCCGCCTCCGGTCGAGGCCAACGCGGCCCCGGGCCTCGCTGCGCCCACTCCTGGCTCCGGCTCCGGCTCTGGCTCTGGCGCGCGGCGCGCGATGGGCGGTACGCTCTTCGGGCTGCAAGGCTCGGCCGAGGCAGCCCGTGCCTCGGCCATGCCACCCGCGCCAGTGGGCCCGCCCGCGCCACTTGCCTCGGTGGTGCCCAAGCAGAGTGCTCCTCCCCCGGCACTACAACCAGGTCAGCCCGCGCCGCGCCGCGTCCCCAACGCCAGCCCCACGCTGCTCGGCGGCGTCCTGCCGCCCGCAATGGCCGGGGCCAACGACAGCGCGCCCCCGCCCGGGGCGGCCCTGATGGGTGCCGTCCCTCCGAATGCGCCGGGGGCCCCGTGGACGCCGCCACCGGGCCATCCGCTCTACACCGCGGCCGTGGCGCCGAACGTCCCGCAACAGGGTCCACAGGAACACTTCGCGCCCGGCCAGGCCCCTTGGCTCGGTCCAGTCGTCGAGACGGCGACTCCGAACAAGCGGTCGGGGGTGCCCCTCGTACTCGTGCTCTTGCTTCTCGTCGGCATCGTCGCCGGCGGCGCCTACTTCGCGCTGCGCTGGCACCAGGGCAAGGCCGGCGCGCCCATCACCGCGTCGATCGATGCGGCGGGGGTCGACCTCGAGCTCACCTGCCCGTCCTGTCCGGACGGCACGCGCATCTCGCTCGGTCCGGAGAAGTTCGTCGGCGGCAAGACCAGGGTCATCCTTCCCGCCCCCCTCGAAGTGGGCGACCGCGTGCTCGAGGCCACCATGCAGGCGCCCAACCAGAGCGCCACCACCGTGAAGATCGCCGTGGCAGTCGAGTTCCGACTCGACGTCGACACCACCACGCTGCGCGCGTATCCGCCCGCGCTCACCGTGCGCGCCAAGGTCCGCCCGGGCGGCACGCTCACCGTCGCCGGCAAGCCGGCCACGGGAGACATCGTGATCCCCGTCGGCGACGCCGCCACCGGACCGCGCGAGACCGTCATCAAACTGCCGCTGGACGTCGCCTACCACTACGAGCGCGCCGGCCTGCCTCCCCACGACGGCGTGCTGCACCAAGAGCTCAACATCCTGCCGTTGCGCCTGTTCTCGCCGAAAGATGGCACGTTCACCGCCGACTCCCGCGTCATCATCCAGGGGCAGGCTCCGCCCGGTATCGACGTGCACGTGGCCAACGTGACGCTCAAACCGGACGAAAAAGGCATGTTTCAGGTCATTCGCCCGCTCGTCGTCGGCGCCAACGAGATCCCGCTCTGGCTCAGTCGGTCCGAGCCGGGGCCTGGCGGCGTGTCGCGCGGGATCACGCTGCGCCTCACGCGCAGCGCCAGCACGGCCACGCTGTGGGCGGAAGCAAAGGCCGCCTTCGACGAAGGCCAGGCAGGTCCCGAGCTGAATGCACTCTACAGAAGTCCTGCCGGGCAAGTCGGCAAGCGGTTCCTCTTTGCCGGCTCGATCGTCGAGGCACAAACCCAGCGGGGCGAGACCATCGCGTTGATCGACGGCTCGCCGGCGGCGGCCAACCTGCTGCCGAGCGATCCGATGGCGTGCAAGGCGGCATCGTGCCTGCTGCGCGTGATCGCGTCGGGCACCGCGCGGTTCGCCAAGGGCGACAAGGTGCGCGGCATCGGCCGCAGCGTCACGCCGCGCGATCCAAAGACGCCCGAGGTCGAGGCGCACCTGCTGGTCTCGCTCGCCGAGAGCAAGTGAGCCCGGGCCGAGCCCGCCTCGGCTGGCTGCTCGTGGCCGGCAGCGCGCTGGCGGCCGCAGGCGCATTCGCCGACACGCTCCGCAGGGGCGAGCGGTTGGCGGGCGAACCAGCCGCGGCCGGCAACCTGCCCGGTTTCACCGTCACCTTGCCGGGCGCAGCGTCTGCGCTCGCGGCGAGCCCCGACGGGCGCATTGCCACGATGATCCGTCAGGAGCTGGTCCTGCTTGACGCCAACGGCGCGATCCGGGTGCGGCGGCCTCTTCCCGGCCCGGCGAAGGCCCTCACCTTCGGCGCGGCGGAGAGCGTCGCCGCCGAGCTCGCCGCCGGCTCGTCCGTGCTCCGCTACCGCGATCTGTTCACGCGCGCCTGGGATCCACCCGAGGCCGAACGCGCCGGCGATGCGGTGGCGCCGGCGCCGTTGCCCACGGGCGGCTTCGTGTTCGCGCGCGGCCACGACGTCGTCGTGACCGACGGCGAAGCGCACGCGCTGCGCCGGCTGCACCTGCCCGACGAGTACGCGATCACACAGCTGCACGTGCTCGCCGCCGCGGCCCCGGGCCCGGCCGATCCAGCCGACGGCATCTACGTCTTTGCCACCCACGGCAACGCCCAGAGCAGGGGCGGAGAAGACACCGCACTAATGCACCTCGGCTGGGGCGAGCAGGTCAGCCTGCGCGCCGTCGTGCGCGGCAAGTCCACCGACCGGCGACTCGGCCGCGCCGGCGCCGAGCTCGCGCAGGAGAGCGGCGGCCTCGTGCACGTCTCGCTCGCCGGCGCCATCACGCGCACGGATTTGCCGGACGACGGCTACGCCCTCACCGCGTTCGAGCACGAGCGCTGCGTGGCCATTGCCAAGGCCCAGCTGGTGGTGTTCCGGCGCGAAGCCGGCCGCCTGTCCGTCAGCGCCCCGTTCGGCGCGCCCATCGCGCGTACCGACGCCGGGATGGTCGTGCCCCGCGTGTTGGTGGCCAGCGCCGGCGCGGCCGAGCCGTTGTGGATTCTCACGGCGGACGGCACGTTGTTTCGCAGCGTTGCCGTCGGCACCCGCCCCATGCAAAATACACGCTGTGACTCCTCGGCCCCTGCGTTTCTCGTGGCCAGCGCGGGGCGTGCGCTGGTGGCGTGTCAGAATCGCCTGATTGCTCTCGGCGAAGCGGTCGAGGTGGCCGGAGCCGACGCCGGCTTCAGATGGTGATCACGAGCCGACGCCAGGGTGGCGCCTGTACCACTGCTGCACGATGCCGCGGACGACCGGAATGCGGATGCCTGGGTTGGGATGCGTGCGCAGCAGGTTGGTGGGACTGAAGATGTTGCCACTGGCGCCAGCGGCAGACTCGAGCTTGGCGAAGAACTCGAGCAGCAAGAGTCCGCCGCGCTCGGACCACCGGTAGCTGGCCGGCGTGCGCCGGAGGCCGGCATCGAGCGCATCGTTGGCACCCCACGCGTCGGCGGCCGACTCGTTCGGCTGGTTGGCGAAAGGCACCACGCTGGTGAGCAAGCTGCCGAGCGTGGCGAGCGCCGGCCCACCCGCCATGGCCTGGCCGTTGGCGCAGCCGGTGTGGCCCAGATAGTGGTGCGCGAGCTCGTGGCCAAAGGTGAAGGCCATGACCTCCTGAAAGATCTCTCGCGCGCGCGAGAGACGCTGCGGCACGGCCAGGTATTGCAGCGGGATGGTTCCGATCGGCAGCGCCGGGCTCGCTTTCTCTCCGCGGGCCAGGCGCGGCACCACCGCCGCCAGGTAGGCGTCGTAGGTACGTGTACCGTACATCTGGTCGGTCGCGTTGGTCTGCGCGATGGCGTCGACGGCCTGCAGGATCCCCTCGGTGCCGGCCATGAAGGGCGCGCCGCGCTCGCAGCCGGCGAAGGCGTTGATCTCGAGCGTGGCGTCGAACACGAGCGGGATGCCGCGCACCTTCGACTGCTCGGTGGGCCCGAGCGCCGCGATCAGCTCGCCGAGGATGGACCGGGTTTCTTGCTGCATGGCGGCCGAGCCGACCAGCGGCGCGAGCAAAGAACGCTGCGCTTGCGGCGGCGGCGGCGGCGCTTGCTGCGGCCGACCCTGCGGCACGCCCTGGCCATTTGGGTACGGGCCGGGGTTCTGCGGCGGACCGTAGTTCGGCTGACCGTAGGGGGGCGGACCGTAGTTGGGCTGACCGTAGGGGGGCGGAGGGTAGTACGGCCCTTGCTGCTGCGGGGGCGGCCGGCTGCTGGCGGACGAGCTGCAACCGGCGGCGGCGAGGGCCAGCGCGAGGCCAGCGAAAAGAAAAGCGTTCACCCTTCGAGCGTAGCCTGCGCCGCGGCAGGAGAACAGAGGGCCAGCAGCTCGGCGCCAAGCTCGCGGGCAGACGGCCGCGCTCCGGGAGCCGGCGCCACCGCCCGCCGCAAGAGCGCGGCGAGTGCGGGCGGCGTCGGCTCGACCGACGTGGCGAGGCATGCTGCGAGCACGGCGCCGAGCGAGTACACGTCGGCGCGCGCATCGGCTTCGTCGCCGCGTTCTTGCTCCGGCGCCATGTAGCCGATGGTGCCGATCGGCCTGCCCGAGTGGGTGATGCGCAGCTCTTCCCACTCGACCTTGGCGATCCCGAAATCGAGCAGCTTGACGCGCATGCAGTCTGTCGGCGTGGCGAGCAAGAACACGTTGTCGGGCTTCACGTCGCGATGGATCACCCCAGCTGCGTGCACGGCGACGAGCGCGGCAGCAAGCTCGACGCCGAGGCGCAGCGTGTCGGCAAGC
>JAYUXI010000013.1:0-2227 GCA_043753085.1 Myxococcales bacterium
GATCTCGTGTGCCTGCGCGTGTAGCGATGGCGATTCTCCGCCGGCACGCGTGGCCGCCGCTCCTGGCGCCAGGGACTCGAGCTCGGGCAGCGTAGCGACCGAAGCGGGCGTCGCTCCCGTGTCGGTCTACGCCGTCTTCGACCTTCCGCGCAGCGCCGCGACCCAGACGCTGTCGGCCCTCACGACCGACGGGCAGACCTACTTTGCCCTGCCCGACAAGCGCACGCGCCTGGTCACCCTCACCCCCAACGCCGCCACGACCGAGTTCACGGTGGGCGAAGGTGCCGTGCTCTGGGCCGAGACGGCGGCGGACTGGGACGGCGAGGGACTTGCGCGCGCCGCCGACGGTTCGTTCTACGTGGTGGCCCACGAAACCACGCCGCGCGTCGTGCACGTGTCCGCCGCGGGCGATCCACTGGGCGAGGTCGCGGTGCCACCGCGGTATGCGGACCAACCGCGCAACAACAAGGGCCTCGAGAGCCTGTCGCTCTCGCCCAGCGGCGCGTACCTGTTCTCGAGCAACGAGGCGGCGCTCACTCGCGATGGGCCGGCGCCCACCAAGACCGCGGGCACGTCCGTGCGCTTGCTGCGCATGTCGGTCGCGAGCAGCGCGCCGCCCACCGAGTACGCCTACCGTACCGAGCCCCTCGGCGAAGGCACCGGCGGCGACATGGGCGTGTCGGACGTGCTGGCCCTGTCGGACGACTCGATGCTGGTGCTCGAGCGTGGCTACCAGTCCGACTTCGGCAACACGGTGCGGCTGTTCGAGGTCCGCGTCGCGGGCGCGCCCGACGTGTCTGCGCTGCCGAGCCTGGCCGACGCCAAGGTCGTCGAAAAGCAGCTCGTGGTGGACATCGCGCAGCTGCCGCCCGGCACCACGCAGCATCCGTCCACGCAGCCCAATCCGCTGCTCGACAACTACGAAGCCGTCACGTTCGGCCCGACGTTGCCGGACGGCAGGCGGCTGCTGGTGCTTCTCTCGGACGACAACGGGCAAGCGACGCAGGTGGCGCGCGTGCTGGTGCTGGCCGTGGAACCCCCCTGACCGATCTCACCAGACGCGCACGGGCGCCGGCGCGTCGACCTCGGCTTCGTGGGGGCGCAGCCAGCGCAGCAACGGTGACGTCATGAACGTGGTGACGAGCGCCATGAGCACGAGCATCGTGAACAGCGTGGGGCTCAAGATACCCAGGTCGAGGCCGAGGTTGAGTACGATGAGCTCCATCAGACCGCGCGTGTTCATGAGTACGCCGAGCGCGGTGGCCTCGCGCCAGCTCGACCCAGTGAGGCGAGCGGCCACCGCACTGCCGCCGAACTTGCCCAAACAGGCCAGCGCGCACAGCGTCGCGGCGACGAGCCACGCGACGGGCGTATTCAGCAGGCCGAGCTGCGTGCGCACGCCACTGAACGCGAAGAAAAGCGGCAAGAAGACCACCACCACCACGTCTTCGATGCGGGACGAGAGCCGCGCGTGCACCTCATGCTGCTTGGGCACGATGGCACCGAGCACGAATGCGCCGAACAGTGCGTGGATGCCGATGAGCTCCGTGCACATCGCGGAGAGCAAAAGGAGCATGAACAGCGCCGCGGTGAGGTTCTGCGTGAGCTCGCCCCGCGGGGCGACGCGCGCCATCCAGCGCGCCAGCAGCGGCCGGGCGATCAGGACCATCGCGGCGATGTAGACGAGTGCGAGACCGGCGGTGCCGATCGCCGAGAGCATGCCGCGTGACTTTGCGAGTGCCACCACGAAGGCGAGCAGGCACCACGCAGTCACGTCGTCTACCGCGGCGCACGCGATGGCGAGGACGCCGAGCCGGCTGCGCGAGAGCTTCTGCTCGGCGAGGATGCGCGCGAGCACCGGAAACGCCGTGACGCTCATGGCGATCCCGAGAAACAATGCGAACGGCAACAACGTCACGCCCGCCGGGGCCCAGTGCGCATGCAAGACCAAGGCGGCCCCGCCGCCGAGCGCGAACGGTACGACGATGCTGGCATGGGAGATGGCTATCGAAGCGCGCGCGCGCCCGCGCAGTTGCTTGAAGTCCAGCTCGAGCCCGACGAGAAACATGAAGAGCACGAGGCCGAGCTGGCTGACCAGCCCGAGCACCTTCAGCGAGTCGGGGGCGAACAGCGCGCGTGCGCCCGCCGGCCAGATCGCACCGAAACACGACGGACCGAGCAGGATGCCCGCCACGATCTCCGCCACGACGAGCGGCTGCCGCAAGGG
>JAYUXI010000014.1:0-5567 GCA_043753085.1 Myxococcales bacterium
CCGCCGCGGCTGGCGTTGAGAGTCCACCCGTCTACCGTGCGATCGCCGAGCATCAGGGCAAGCCGTTGGCTGGCTTCGATGCGCGGATCGCTACGACGCATTGCGGCAGCGCCGGACGCGTGACCGTCTGGGGAGGGAACGCCGGCATAGGGAGTAAGACTGCGACGAACGGTGGCCACGGGCCGAGGCTATCAGAGCTGCATCGCCGTGAGCGAAAATGACAGTTCGAAGCGCCCCAGTTCGCCTATCGTGACGCGCACACACAGTGAGCCTGCCGGAACTGAAGAAAAAGCTCGTCGCCGCCGGCTTCGAGATCTACCGCACGCTCCCCGACAGCGTGGCGCTGGTCGAGCGCGTACGTGAGAACCTCATTCTCGATTCGGGCGTGCGGCTGTCGATCACCTCGTCGGGTTTCACGGTCCGGGTGGTTTTTCGTGCCGAGGGCCGCGGGTTCCCTGGCGAAACCGAAGAGCAGATGCTCGAGCGTGCCAGCGCCCTTGCCAACCAGGCCACCGCCGAAGGATTCCGGGCGGTCGAGCAGAACGTCGCCCCGCAGATGGACCCATCCCACCCACGCGTCGAGCTCGACCGCTTCTACGAGGTGTGGTGCGAGCACGAAGTTGCCGACTTCGACGCGGCCGCCGCAACGATGAAAGCGGCCATGAAGTGGCTGCGCAGCGTACCGGCCGCCTGAGGGCCCGGCTCGGGCTATCTGCCGTTGGTGACCGCGTACTCGGGCCGTGGTAAGCGCCTGCCAGCCCACAATGCTGCACCTTTTCCGCAACAAGAACGTCCGAAACGTCGTCATGGGGGTGGTCATCACCGTCAGCACGATCGTCTTCGCCATCCAGTTCGGACCGAGCAGTGGCGGCGGCTCCAACGGACCGAGCCTCCGCGAGCTTTTCTTCGACAAGTGCGCCGCCAAAGTGCATGGATCCTGCATTGACCCGAAGACGCAGCGGGCCGTGTACCGGCTGCTCACCCCGCGGGACGAGTCCGGCGCGCAAGACGCGGATCGCGCCAAGCAAATGGGCCTCGGACGCATCGTGCTCGATGGTCTGATCGAACGCGAGCTGCTGGTGCGCGAGGCGTCGCGGCTGGGCCTCAGCATCACCGACGACGACGTCACCGAGTCGATCTTCCGCGGGCAGATTCTGGTCAGCGTTCCGTCGGACAACCCCACGCTCGGGTACTACCTCCGCGTGAACGACGGCAAGCTCTACGCCGGCTTCAAGGACCCGAAGACCAAACGTTTCGACCAGAAGACCTACGAGCGCACCGTGCGCATGTACACCGGACGCTCGCCGAACGAGTTCCGCGACTGGCAAAAAGCCGAGCTGCTCGCCGGCAAGCTCCGCGACGTCGTGCGCGCCCCGGTGCGCGTGAGCGACGCCGAGGCGTTCGGGCGCTACGTGGCCGAAAAGAGCAACGCCACGCTGCAGTACGTCGAAATCGACCAGGACTTCGTGAAGCGCTACGCGCCAGAGCCCACCGTGGCCGAGCTCGACGCGTGGGAGAAGGACGACGCCAAGAAAAAGCGCGTGGACGACGAGCTCAAGGCGAAGACCGAAGCGTTCAAGCCGAAGGAGAAGCACGTTCGTCACGTGCTGGTGAAGGTCACGCCCGACGCGGCCGAGGCCGAAAAAGAAAAGGCTGCCCGCACCATGCAGACGGCCCTCGCGCGGCTCCGCGCCGGCGACAGCTTCGCCACCGTGGCCGCGGCGTTCTCCGAGGACAGCAGCGCCGAAATGGGCGGCGACGTGGGCGATCAAACCTCCGGCTTCGTGGAATCCTTCAAGGTCACGGCCGATGCGCTTGCGCCGGGAGCCAGCACGGACGCACCGATCGAGAGCCAGTTTGGCTGGCACCTCATCGCCAAGGACGATCCGAGCAAGCCCCTCGACGAAGCCAAGCTGCGCGGCGAGATCCGCCGGCGGCTTTATCGCGAAGAGAAATCCAAGAGCGCAGCCGAGGCGTACATCCAGGACGTGATCGCCTTCGGCGGCAAGGCCGACGAAGCCAAGGTCAACGAGCTCACCAAGACCTGGGCGGCCAAATCGGCTCCGCTCGCGGGTGGCGCACTCTCGATCAAGCGTCTGGCTGCGCCGGCGGCGCCCGCTGTCGGCAAGGACGCCGGCGCACCGCTCGCCGGCTTGGGCGATGCCGGCGTCGCGAAGGACGCGGGCGGCGTGGCTGTCGCGTCGAACGGCGCGGGAATGGTTGCCCCGGCGTGGACCACCTTCTCGGTCAACGTCAAACCAATGGTCGCCAGCGAAGACGTCGAGCGTCCGCAGCTGCACACTACCGGTAGCTTCAATCGCGGCGGCGATCCGATCGACGGCATCGATTCCGAAAGCACCCTCAAGCTGAGCGAGTTTGCTTTCCGCGGGAAGGTCGGCGAGCAATTCCCCACGCCGGTCGCCGGTGAGCACGGATTGTTCGCCGTCCGCATCAAGGAGCAATCGCCTTCCACTCGCGAAGACTTCGACAAGAACCACGCCGAGTACGTGCCGACCTTGCTGGCCGCGAAGCGCGCCGAGGCCTTGGCGCTCTACGTGAAACGCCTGCGCGAGGCAGCCAAGAGCGACATCCAGGTGATCGCCGAGAACGGCATCAACGACAAAGGCAAAGACGACAAGGACGAGCCCGCGTCCGAAGGCGACGATCCGCAGTAACCGAACGGGCTGCGCGCGCTCGCAGCGCGTTCAGCCGCGGCGCGTCAGCCCTCGTAGTCTTTCTGCAAGGCGGCGAGCACGCCGAGATCTTCCAGCGTCGACGTGTCGCCCTTGGTCTGGACCACGCCGGATGCGACCTGCTTGAGTAGGCGGCGCATGATCTTGCCGCTGCGCGTCTTCGGCAGCGCGTCCGCGAAGCGCACCTCGGCTGGCTTGGCGAACTTGCCGATCTCGCGCGCAACGTGGTTGGCGAGCTCGTCCTTCAGGCCCGGATCCACCGTGACGTCGCCCTTGAGCGTGACGAACACCACCAGCGCTTGGCCGGTGAGATCGTCTGGCTTGCCGACGACCGCGGCTTCGGCCACCTTCGGGTGGCCGACGAGCGAGCTCTCGATCTCGGCGGTGCCGATGCGATGGCCCGACACGTTCAGGACGTCGTCGATGCGGCCGCTGATCCAGAAGTAGCCGTCCTCGTCGCGGCGGGCGCCGTCGCCGGTGAAGTAGGCGTTCTTCACCGTGGACCAGTACGTCTCCTGATACCGCGCCGCATCGCCGTAGATGCTGCGCGCCATGCCCGGCCACGGCCGCTTGAGCACGAGGCGCCCCGTGGCGACACCCTCGAGCGCGGCGTTGTCGTCGCCGACGAGACCCGGCTCGACGCCGAAGAACGGAAGCCCCGTCGAGCCTGGCTTGGCGTGCACCGCGCCGGGCAACGTGGTCATCATGATGTTGCCGGTCTCGGTCTGCCACCATGTGTCGACCACCGGGCACCGGCCGCCGCCGACGACGCGCTCGTACCAGAGCCACGCCTCCGGGTTGATCGGCTCGCCGACGCTGCCGAGCAGCCGCAGGCTGGAGAGATCGTAGCGCGCGGGCCACTCGTCGCCAGCGCGAACGAACGCGCGGATGGCGGTGGGTGCCGTGTACAGAATGGTGACGCCGTGCTGCTCGACGATGCGCCAGAACCGGCCCCAGTCGGGCATGTTCGGGGCGCCTTCGAACATCATGCAGGATGCACCGACCGAGAGCGGCCCGTAGGCCAGGTAGCTGTGCCCGGTGACCCAGCCGACGTCGGCGGTGCACCAGAACAGATCGCTCGGTTTCAGGTCGAACACGTACTTCATGCTGACGTGCACACCGGCGAGGTAGCCCATGGTGGTGTGGAGCAACCCCTTGGGTTTGCCAGTAGAACCGGACGTGTAGAGCACGAACAGCGGATGCTCGGCGTCGAAGGCCTCTGGGCTGACCGAGCGCTCGATGCTCTTGGGGGAGCACGTGCGGGCGAGCAGGTCGGTCCAGGAGATGTCGCGACCGGGCTTCAGGTCGAGCGGACGGTCTTTGATGCGCTGGTAGACGATGACCTTGGTGATGGTGGGCGCGCCGTCGCACGCCTTGTCGGCCGTGGCTTTGAGCGGCACCACGTTGCCGCGCCGGTAGCTGCCGTCCTGGGTGATGAGGACCTTGGCGCCGAGATCGTTGATGCGTTCGCGCAGGGCATCGGCGGAGAACCCGCCGAACACGACCGAGTGCACGGCACCGAGGCGCGCGCACGCAAGCATGGCGATCACGATCTCGGGGGTCATGCCCATGTAGATGGCCACGCGGTCGCCCTTCTGGACGCCGAGGTCGGCCAAGGCCGCAGCCATCCGCACCACCTCACGGTGAAGGTCGAAGTAGGTGAGCGTGCGGCTCTCGCCTGGCTCGCCTTCCCATACCAGTGCGGCACGGTTGCGCGCCTCGGTGTGCAGATGGCGATCGAGACAGGTCTGCGTGACGTTGAGCTCGGCGCCGAGGAAGAACTTTGCGTGGGGCTCGTTCCACTCCGAGAACTTCGTCCACGGCGTTTTCAACACGAGGTCGCCGAGCTGTTCGCGCCAGAACGATTCGGGCTCGTCGAGCGATTTGCGATACAGCTGAATGTACTCTGCATGAGACTGGATGCGAGCCTTGGCCCGAAACTCGTCAGAGGGAGAAAATCGCGCGTGGTCTTCGCTCATGGGAGCCGTGAGAGTACGGGGCCGGCCCGGCGCTTCAAGCGCGAAGTGCGCTTTCTACCTCGGCAATTTCACGGCAGACGGCGGAGATCGCCCCAGCCGAATGGCGGCCAGAACGGCGTATCGATGGTTTCACCATCCAGCGAGAACCACGGTCCTGCCGGGGTAGACAGCACATGGAAGCTTTGCGCGGGCATGTAGCTTTGGCCGAGGAGCGCGCGACGCTGGCCCGCGTCGTTCTCGGCGACGGCGAGCACGAGCACGGCATGGCCTGGCCAGCCGCCCTGCACGAAGAAGTCACCAGCGCGTACGTCGGCGCGGGCCACGGGGGCGGCGTCGCGCTGGATCGACACCGTGTTGGCGTACGCAAAGACCGTGTCGAGCCAGCTCCGCAAGTTGGCGTGGGCCGCGCCGGTGACACCACGCCCAGGCACCCACGTCAGGTCGTTGCCTCGGGCCACCAGCCGCTCTCCGCCCGCCCAGCGCGAGAACGGCATCTCGAACCGAGAGGCGGCGCGGTAGCTGAGGGCTGCGGCGTCGTGGCGTGAGAACTTGTATTCCGCATGCAGTCGCAGCACCGCGTCGGCGCACTGTTGCAGATCGCGAGTGCCGACGTCGAGCGTGGCAACAGCAGCAATGCGCGGATCGTCCGCGGCGACGATGACGTCCCCCCGAAACGAACGCACGGGCGTGTCCTTTGCCGCGAGCGGAAGGCCGAGCAAGAAGGCCTCGAACGTGCCCGGCTGGATCGGCCGCTGGCGAAAGCCGGACAGCGGCGGCACGCGGGCAGCCAACGTGTCCACGGCGGCCAGCGCGCCGGGCTGTCCGGCCCAGCCGTAGTCCGTCGGAACAGAGGCGGCGGGCAACTCGCTCCGAGACGCGGAGTCGAAGAGCTCCG
>JAYUXI010000015.1:0-2226 GCA_043753085.1 Myxococcales bacterium
GGAGCGCGAGGCCGTGCGGCTGTACCGTACGCTGGCCACGCTGCGCACGGACGTGCCGCTGGCCGAGACGCTGCCGCAGCTGCGCTACCGTGGCCCCGACGCAGCGGCTCTCGCGGTGGTAAGCGGCAAGCTGGAAGCGGCGCCCAAGCCGTAAGCGCGTGCGAGTCTAAAGATAACGCGCGTGCAGGTGCGCGAGCAGAGCCTCGGCACCGAGCGGTTTGCCCGTAGCCTTCTCGAGCACCGTGTTGGTGTCGTGGCGCGAGCCGAGCGCGTGCACGTTCTCCCGCAAGAACTCGCGCAGGCTGGTGAAGTCGCCGCGCGACAGCTCTTCTAGAACGGTCGGGTGCTGCCGTTTCGCCGCCGCAAACAGCTGCGCCGCGGCCATTGCGCCCAGCGTGTAGCTCGGGAAGTAGCCGAACGCGCCCGACGGCCAGTGCACGTCTTGCAAGCAGCCATCGCGATCGGTGTCCGGACGCACGCCGACGATGCGCTCCATCGCGTCGCGAAACGCGCCCGGCAGATCCGCCACGTCGAGATCACCGCCGATCAGAGCGCGCTCCAGCTGGTAGCGGACGATCACGTGCAGCGGGTAGGTCGCCTCGTCGGCGTCGACACGAATGAAGCCGCGCTCGACGTGCAGGGCCTGCCGCGCGAGGTCGGCTGCCGAAAGCGACGTACCGAAGTGCTCCGACGCAATGCCCGCCAGGTAACCGAGGAACTCTCGCGTGCGGCTGGCTTGCATCTCGACGATCAGCGACTGGCTCTCGTGCATGGCCATGCCAATGGCAGCGCCGACCGGCTGGCGCACCCAGGCGCGCGGCAGGTTGGCCTCGTACAGGGCGTGCCCGCTCTCGTGTACGGTGCCCATCACGCTGGAGAGGAAGTCGCGCTCGTCGTAGCGGGTGGTGATGCGCACGTCTTCGGACGCGCCGCCGCAGAACGGGTGCACGCTGACATCCATGCGGCCGCGCGTGAAATCGAAGCCGATGCGGCCCGCCAGCTGCCGTCCCAGCGCCGCCTGCTGCTCCACCGGAAACGGGCCACCGCGTGCTGGCGCCGGGGGCAACGCCCGCTGCGCTTCGAGGATGCGCTCCACGAGCGGCGGCAGCTCGGTTTCGAGCCGTGCGAACAGCGGCCCGAGCATCGCCTCGCGTACGCCGGGCTCGTACTCGTCGATGAGTGCGTCATACACGGAGGTGCCGAACGCTCCCGACTTGGCCTGGCCCATCTGCCGGGTGAGGTTCAACACCTCGCGCAGCTTGGGGAGCAAGGAGGCGAAGTCGTCGTTCTTGCGCGCGGTGCGCCAGGCCAGCTCGCAGGCCGATGCGGCGCGCGTGCGGGCATCGACCAGATCGCTCGGTACCGATGCAGTGTGCACCCAGAGACGGCGCATGGACGCCACGTTGGCGCGCTCCCACTCGCCTTCGGGCAATGCCGCTTCGGCTTCGGACAGCAGATCGGCCACGGCCGGCGTGGCGATGGCCTCGTGCGCCAGCACCCGTAAGGTGCCGAGCTGCGCGGCCCGCAGATCGCCGGAGCCGGCGGGCATGAGCGTCTGCGCGTCCCACTCGAGCATGTCCGCCGAGCTGCGCAGCAGATAGTGGCGTTCGAAACGTGCGGCGAGATCGAGGTATGCGCTCATCGATTCCGTAGCCTACTACGGCGCGCCGCCGTGAGGATGCACGCGCGCTCAGGAAGCGCGCTTGGCGCGAGGCGTGGCGGCTTGCGCGCGCAGCATCGGCGCCAAAAATCGGCCGGTGGCGCTGGTCTTGGTGCGGGCCACGAGCTCGGGTGTGCCCTCGGCCAGGATGAGCCCGCCGCGCTCGCCGCCCTCGGGGCCCATGTCGATGACGTGATCGGCCACCTTGATGACGTCGAGGTTGTGCTCGACCACCAGCACGGTGTTGCCGGCGTCGACCAGGCGGCCGAGCACCAGCAAGAGGCGCTCGACGTCGGCGAAGTGCAAGCCGGTGGTGGGCTCGTCCAGCACGTACAGCGTGGTGCCCGTGCCGACCTTGGACAGCTCGCGGGCCAGCTTGACGCGCTGGGCTTCGCCGCCCGAGAGCGTCGGCGAAGGCTGGCCGAGCAACATGTACGACAGGCCGACGTCGTGCAGCGTCTTCAAAGCGCGGCTGATCTCCCGGTGTACCGAAAACAAATCCATCGCCTCGGCAACGCTGGTGTCGAGGATGTCGGCGATGGTCTTGCCGCGGTAGGTGACGCGGA
>JAYUXI010000016.1:0-2222 GCA_043753085.1 Myxococcales bacterium
CTCCTGATTCCGGTGCTGGCTCTCGCGGGCTGCGAGCTGCTCGTCGACTTCGACCGCACCAAAATCCCATCTGACGTCGCCGACAGCTCGGTAATCATCCCCGGCAACGACGGTTCCTTCGAAGAGTCGGACGCCACGCTCCCAGAGGCCGACGCCGGTGACGCCGACGCAGCCTCCGGCGATGCTGGCGGCTCCGACGGCAGCGCCGTCGAAGACGGCGGCAACGTCGATGCCGGCGCCAGCGACGCGGGCGAGACCGATGCCGGCACCGGCGACGCAGGCGACGCCGGCTGAGCCCAAGACGCCGGCGGTTCACGAGTCGATTTCTCCGCCGGAAGGGGTCGGCTCTTTCGTTTCGGAGGGTCGCCGTTCGGCGCGACTCAGTTCGCGGCGCAATGGGGGCGCGGTTCGACGCCGTCGGCGATGCACGGCGTGTTGCCGCAATCTGCATCCGTGCAACACGTGGCCGCGCACTTCAGGCTCGCGCAGATGTTCGAGGCACACTGGCTGTCCGACGCGCAGGTGGCGCCGGGCGCAAGGAGGGCTCCCGCCGCGTCCGCGCAGATATTCACCCGCGACGTGCCTGCCTGGGTCGATCCCGAGACGCAGCGATTGAGACCGAGCGTGGTACACGACGCGTTCGAGCAGCAACTAGCCGTGCAGAATGCATCGAGTCCGCCGTAGCACGCGCCGCTCTTGCATCCCTCGGGTCCCGATGCCGAGCAGTCGTCGTTGACGTCGCCGCCACCGGCCAGGGGGGTGCGACAGATCCACTGCAGCGTGTTGCCGTCGCGCAGTCCGCAGACCAACCCGGCTTCGCAGTCATCGTCGTTGCAGCAGGTGTCGATGCACGTCTTCACGGCCGGCGCCGTCGGAACGGCCGCGTCGCAGTTGCCGGTGAGGCATTCCGCCGCAGTGATGCAGCCGGCGCCGCCAGGCTTGTTGCCCGTCGGGGCTGGCCGTGTGTCAGCACCGAACGGGACGCAGTAGCGGCCGGCGTTCGGACCGTGCTCGCAGAAGTACCGAGGCGGACAGTCGCTGGTTTCGCAACAATGCTTGGTGCAGAAGCTTGGCGTGTCGAAGCCGGTGAGCGGCTCGCTGGCGCAGATCCCGGGCAGCGTGTCTTTGCCCGCCACGATGAGCGCGCAGCCGGCCTGCGACGTGCAGCGATCCCCGATGCCCACCACCGGCGGACCCGCCTCGACGTCGGGGCGTCGGCCGCCGTCTGCGTCGGTTTCGCTCGCGTCTGGCTCGCCGTCTGCGTCGGGCTCGGTCACGTCGCTCGCGATGCACGTGAGCGTGCGCGCGTCACAGCGCTGCGACTTGTCGCAGCTTTCGTCCGTGCAGGCCTGTGACGTGGCGATGCACGTGCTAGTGCCCGTGGCGCAGCGCGAGTCGGCAGGACACCCGTCGTCGTTCTTGCAGACGATGGTGGGATCGCCGCCGACCGCCAGCGAGCAGCCAGCGAGCAGCCATATTCCGGCTGCAGCCAGGTGCACGCCGACTCGGTAGCGGGTCCTGTGGCTCAAAACGACAACCCCCACCCGGCGCCGTCACGCACGGGGACTAGCCGTCCGGCGCGCGACACTGGATCTTTGGTGCGTGCAAAGTACAACACCGTGGTGCCGACGGCGGCGGCGATGGCTACTCCGAATCCGATGTCGGCAACGAGGCCAAAGGTTCGTGCGCGCGCGTTGTCGCCGTCGACCGCAGAGTAGGGATTGCCTCGTCCGGTGGTAACCACGGCGGCTGGATCGCTTTGCAACGCGAGCACGCCGAACACCACGCCAGTGGCCAAGGCGGCGCCGGTCACGCCGAGCCCGACCACCGTGAAGCCGTCGACGCGGCCACGCTTCGGTGGCGGTGACGGCTGGTCGCGCTGGAGCGGTGGCGCCGCGGCGGGGGCAGCCTTGGGGTGGCGTTCTCTGGCGCCCTCGATGCGGCGGATGCTCGCGTCGGCGCGCTGCGCTTCGCCCTCGGTGACGCTGTCCATCGCCTTGTATTCGCGTAGGTAGGCAATGGCTTCGTCGTAATCGAGCAGCTTTTCGGCCACCACTCCGAGGTTGAACACCAGATCTTTGGCGCTGGGATCGAGCTTGCGCGCATCGAGGAGGGCGGTGCGGGCCTCGACGTAACGCCCTTCGAGATAGAGCTCTTTGGCCTTCTTGAACCGCTCTTCGGCTTGGGCGCGGTCGGCTGCGGGCACCACCGCCACGGCCACT
>JAYUXI010000017.1:0-2222 GCA_043753085.1 Myxococcales bacterium
AGACGAGTGCCGTCGAGGGCAATTCCTCCCGGCTCGAACAGCGCCACGCGATCGCTGCCGCCTGCGAGGGTGGTGAGCCGGCCGGTGGCCAGATCGAGCTTCTTGAGCTTCGAGTTGTAGGTGTCGGTCACGTAGAGGGCGCCGCCCGCGTAGACGACACCGAGCGCGTGTTGCAGCCGCGCGACTCCCACATCGCCATCGACGTCGCCGAAGTCGAAAAGCCCCTTGCCGATCAGCGTCTTCACCGCGCCGGACGCGAGATCCACCCGGCGCAGGGCCGAGCTTTCCGGGTCGGCCACGAAGAGACTCTTGCCGTCGGTGGCGAGGCCGCTCGGCTGCGCGAACGCCGCCGCGCTCGCCGCGCCGTCGGTGAGGGCCTCGCGGCCGCTGCCGGCAAAGCGACGCACCTCGTGCTTGCCGAGGTCGATGGCGCCGATCTGGTGCGAGCCAGCCAATGCGACATACACCTGTCCGTTGCGCGCCAGCACGTCCCAGGGCGAGCGCAGCGCGGTGGCCAGCGCCGGAGTACGACCGCCGCCGAGCGGCTGACCGCCGATCTGGCCCGTGCCGGCCACCGTGGTGACCGTGCGCGTGGTCAGGTTGGCTGCGCGCACCACGTGGTTCTCGGTGTCGGCGACGTACAAAATGCCCTTGTCGAAGCTGCTGCCTTGCGGCGCCGAGAAGCTGGCTGCGTCGAACGCGCCATCGAGCTTGCCGACGAGGCCACTGCCGATGACGTGCTCCACGCTGCCGTCCGCGCGCAGGATCACGACGCGATGGTGGCCCGTGTCGGTCACGGCGAGGCGCCCATCGCCCAGGGCGCTCACCTTGCCGGGGTACGCGAGCGGAGTGCTGGTCTCCTTGGCCGGGAGGAGCCCGGGCAGCGGCCCCTGGGCAAGCTTGCTGGCTTCGGCGAGCGCGCCAGCCACCACGGATTCGAGCTCCTGCGCGTCGGGCTCCCCCGCGTCGGTCCAGAGGGTGCGGCCCTCGGCGTCGAGCACGAACAGCGTGGGCCAGGCGTTCACTTCCCAGCGATCCCAGATGGCGCGCTGCCCGTCGATGGCGACGGGGTGATGCAGATCGTACGCCGCCAGGGTGGACGCGAGCCGGCCGCTCTCTCCCTCGGCGTCGAACTTGGGGCTGTGCACGCCGATCACCACGACCGGATCGCGGGCGAACCGGGCCTCGAGCTTCTTCAGCGTGGCCAGGGTGTGGATGCAGTTGATGCAGCCGCTGGTCCAGAAGTCGACCACCACGACCCGGCCACGCAGCGCCGCCAGATCGAGCGCGCGGTCGACGTTGAGCCAGGCGGTCGCTCCGTCGAACGAGAGCACCTGCGTACGGCCGCCGTCTGGGTCTGCGGCTGCGGCTTGCGAGGGAGCGACTGCCGCGTCGCTGCTGGGGGCGGCTGGATGGCTCGAACAGGCGCAGAGCCCGAGCAGGGCGGCGATTCGCAGCGAGGCCGAGATCGATGCCTGCGGCAGTGCATATCCGAAGTGCATGGTGGGTGGTCCTACGGACATTGGGCAGTTTCGTTACGAACATTGCAGCCGTCGGGGGGGGCGGGCAGACGATTTCCCAACCATGTCTCGCGCCCACGGCCCGAGGCGCCCATCATGACCGCTTCCAAAGAAAAGGCGGGGCCATCATGGGCGACAAGAATCCGAAGCAGAAACAGAAACAGGACGCGCAGAAGCAGACCGGCAAGGACGCCAAGGACAAGAAGAAGGCGGCCAACACGCCCGCGTCCGGCGCAAGCCCCAAACCCGGCAAGAAATGAAACGGCTCGTCGTCGCCGGGGTGTCCCCCGGCGGCGATACGGTGCGCGGTCTAGGAGGGTGCGCTCGACCGTGACCCGAGGGGCCGTGTCCGGCAGGAATGGCGCGGCTCGGCCATGGGTCGAGGTTGACACTCGATCGGCGAGTCTTCTACGAACTCCGGCATGAGATGTCTTGCGCTCGCAGGGATCGCCGTCGTCGGCTGCGCCGGCCACGGCATGACCAAGCTGGAGGGCGCGTCCACGGTGGGCGTGCCGGCTGCCGTCTCCGGCAGCGCATTGAACGCCTTGCTCGGCGCCGAGATCCAAAAACGCCACGAGCGCCTGACGGCCTGCTTCGCCGGGCCCACCAACGTCGACCAGCGCGCCGAGGTGAAGGTAGCTTTCCGCGGTCCCTTGCATGAAGGTCCGGGCAGCATGCCGGGCGCTTACAGCGGCTGGGGCC
>JAYUXI010000018.1:0-5555 GCA_043753085.1 Myxococcales bacterium
GCGGTTCCAGTAGAGAACGCCGCCGACCAGAAACAGCATCGAGGCGTGGCCCGCGCCCCACAGCGCCGCGAAGCGAAGCGTACGCCGCGCCGAGCTGCCTTCCGATGCGAGCGCCGACACCGCGGCGAGATGATCCGGCTCGAGTGCGTGCCGCATGCCCTGGGCAAGACCGAGCGCGCAGACAGACAACCACATCGTCCGAGGAGGTGTAGCACGCTTGGGCCTCAGCGTGCCACCTGGGCACCTCCAAACAATTTGCGGAACCGAGACCACGAGAATGGCCGGTTCCGGCAAAAGCAACCGACACCGTCACGTCACGGCCCTATGAGCAACACGTCCACGGGGAGACTCGACCCACCGGCCGACATGAGCTGCAGCAAGCCCGCCGAGCTACCGCCGTAGATGGCCTCGGTTGCCAATGCAGCGCGCGCGCTGCCGCGGGGCAGCGCGGAAGCCACGCCCGCGCGCAGGGCCGCACCAGCCCATGTTCCGCCGCGTGGACTGAACGCCAGCTTGCTCGTGCCGGCCGGGTCGAGCTCGAGTCGATACAGCAGGCCGTAGTTGCCGAGCAGCGATTGCGGATCGCCGGTCGCAGCGTCGATACCCTCCAGCGCGTCGTCGAGCGGGCCAGTGCCGAGACGCACCCGGCGAACACCGCGCGACGCTGCCGCGCCAATACCCACGATAAGCCGTTCTGCCTTCGCGAACGTTCCGCGCTGATGCGCCGATTCACGCGTCAGCAGCGGCAGGCCCGCAGTCGTGACGGCTGCGTCTTGTTCTGCCGTCACGCTGACGAAGGAGAACTTCAGCGGCTGATCGGTCACGACGTCGTAGATCGCATTCACGAGCTGGTTTTTTTTGGCGTGCAGGGCGTCGAGGTCCGGATCGAGCAACACGCGCTCGCCGGCGGGAACTTCCAGCGTGGTGGCCGCGCGAGGCTGCAACCATTCGAGCACGACGGCCTGGCCCTGCGCCACGTACGAGGCGCTTGGTGCCGCGAGACCACGCCGTTCGATTCGCACCTGACCGAGCGCGCTGCCTTGATTGAGCACCACGACCGGAAACTTTCGCAGCACCGACGAACCGTTTGCATGATACACGTACAGCCGGTACCGGCCGGCTGGCACCGCGTCCGCATAAAGCACGCCGTCGACGGCTGGCTGCTCGGGTGAGTCCGAAAACAGCAGCGTAGGCGCGTCGTCCGCCACGCAGACCGCCACGGAACGGCAAGGGACCGAGCCTACGGCAAGTCCCGCCATCGAAACGACGTCACCGACGGCGGCCATCTCGAGCAACTGCGCGAAGCCGGCTGGCGCAGTGACGTCGGCCCCGCTGCAGTCGGCGGGTGCCTTGCGTAGTTGGGTGCTTGCCGGACACACGGAGGGCGTGCCGGTGTCGGCCGCCGCGTCACTCGAGTCACTCGCGCCACCCTGTGCGTCGGGGCGACCGGGTCCCACCCCCACATCGTCAGCCGATGGCAGCGAGTCGAGCGGCGCGGATTCGCCGCCGCAGCCGAGACTGTGCGCAAAAAGCGCAACCATGGAGGCTTTGCGGACGATCGCAAGATTCATCATCATGCAGATGGACGAAAGAAGAGCACGGACGGGAGGCTCGCAGTCGAAGCAACACCACCCCGAATGGCTTGACGGCCGCGCTCCTGGGCATCGACTTCGGTGCGATATCGGCATTGTTTCGGCGATGGTTTTGACCCGTCGCTTGGAGGTCTCTACTCTTCGGCGATGAAACGAACCTGGATGACGGGTGTTCTGTTCGCAGTGGCCGCTTGCGCTGGAGCCGACGACGCAGTGCCAGGCGCAGACCCGCAAGCGCGCGAGGATACCGGAGCGAAGACGCCCCTCGCAGACGCCGGGCGTGCCGATACCGATGCCGATGCCGCCAACATCGGCTTTGCCAACGATGGCGACGCTTTCACGCTGACGCACGAGCCCTCCCCCGCGGCCACCGAGTATCGCCTGTACTCGCTGCGCAACGCGGTCGATCCGGCGCGCATCATGGTGGATCAAAGCTTCGACGGGCGCCCGCTACGCGATCCCTACGTGTACGACGGTGTGCATGTATATTACCGACTGTTCGCAGTCGTGGCCGGCAAGGAGCAACTCCTGATGTCAGCGGACGGCGTGCAGCCTGCGCGGCAGTGGCAAGCCCCGCTACGCATCGAAACGGCAGGCACCTACACCGGAAACTGGCGTTCCACCGACCCATCCCAGCCGGCCGTCGTGATCGCTTCCGGCGTGAAGGGCGTCGTGCTGGAAGGCTCGCGGATCGCTTCGATGGGCGATGGAATCCAGATTCAGGCGGGCAGCGGAGCCGAGGTCCGCGCAACCCGCGGCTGGGGATTGCACCCGGGCGTGGCGAACTCCAGCCATGGCAAATTCGTCGCGGGCGCCGAGGCCGAGTCGGTCGTGGTCGAGCACACGTACTCCGAGAATTGGCTGTTCGGGGTGTATGTGGATGGCCAGCTCAAGGCCGCGCAAAAGGTGGTCCGCGTCCGCTACAATCGCATGCGCAACGTGCAAGGTCGGGTGACCAACGCCGATGGCACGTATCAGCTGAAGCGCTCGACGAGTGGCGGAGTCGCGCACGCCATCCAGCTCAATGGCGTATCGTCATGTCCAGATACCGAGCTCGCGTACAACGAAATCTCACAAGAACCGTCCATCGGGTTCAGCGAGGACGTGGTGAATGTGTATCAGTCCTCGGGCACTGCCGAGCATCCTCAGCGGGTGCACGACAACGTCGTCTACGGCGGCTACGGCATCGAGCCGGGCAAGCCCCCGAGTCAGGACGGCGTAGGCGGCGGCGCGTATGCCGGGTGCGGCATCATCAGCGATGGCGCCGACCCACGAGGCGACGAGAAGCTGAACGGCTTCACGGAAATCGATAGAAACATCGTCATCGCGACCACGAACTGCGGCATTGGCATCGCGGCAGGCTCTTTCGTGAACGTGCACGACAACCGGATGATCAGCGCCGGGGTGCTCGAGGACGGCACCGCGCTTTATGCAGCCAACGTGGGCGGGTACGTGTGGAACCAATACAGCTCGGCGATGCACGCCAACTCGATGACGCGCAATTATTCGGGCTGGATGCAGATGGTCGGAGTACCGCAAAATCAAGGCTCGGCGCCCAAAAACAATCCATACTGGACGCCGGACGGAGAAACGAACGGATCGCGCGTCGGTGAAAACGTAACCGCGCCAGAGCCGCTCGATCTGCAGACCGAGCGCGGCGAGTATCAGCTGTTCTGGCAGCGCACTCGCGAGCAATCGATCCGGGTCGGCGTCCAGTAAGCGCCGCGGCGCCAGCCTACCGAACCTCGTGGGCCACCGCGTTCTTTGCAGCAGCGAGCACGGCATGCTCGTTGATCGTCGATTTGTCTGCTCTTTCGGCAGACAACCGAGACGCTAGCGCGGAAGCGTCGGCGCCACCGCAACGCGATCGGCCGCTCGTCGACTCGTCCGCTCCGCTCGTCGATGGGAGTCGCAGCGAGGGCGGCGCAGACGCCGCGCCAGACGCCGCGGCGCGACCGTTGTGCGAGAGCTATCGAGACGCGGCTCTCTGTGTCGACTTCGAGGGCGCCGACGCACTGAGCACCCAGCTGTGGACGAATGCGGATACCGCTGTCGCAACTTGGACCATCACGCTCGACCCGTCTCTGACTCGAAGCGCAGCCAAATCAGCGCGCTTCGACGTCGACGACGCAACGGGCGGCTGCGCCTATCTGCGTCTGCGCAGGCTCTTTCCGGGCACGTTCTCGGCATCGAGAACGCGACTTTCTATCTTTATGACCCGCGACGACGTCTTCCTCACGCTGCAGCAGTCCGGCCTGGGCATCGTGCTGTTCCAGCTGCCGGATTCGGGTCACTTGAGCGTGTTCACGCAGAGTTTCGGTGCCAACGTCAGCCACACGGCCGAACTTGGACTTCCTGCGTTTGGACGCTGGCTCGACCTGATCATCGATGTCGAAACGCAACCCAGTCCCCGCCTTCGCGTGAACGTCGACGGGATTGCAGACGTGGTCTCTATCGAGCTGCCCGTCGATTTTTCCGGGAAAGATCCGGCCGTTGGCATCGGTCACTGGTGTGCTCCCGTCGCTTCTACGTTTCATGTCGACGACTTCGTGTTCGAGCTCGCGCCTTGAGTCCGCGCGTCTCCAGTCCTGGCAGTGCTCGGGACGAGGCCCCGGCCCGAGCCGACTGGGTTCAAGCTTTCACTCGAAGCGCGGAGGAACGGGCAATTTCCAGTCCACCAGATCGACCGGGTGCACGAAAACCGCCAGCGCGCGCCGCCCGCAGTACAGATACGTCGCGGGGTTCAGGTGACGAACCAAGAAGTATTCGACGTCGAAGATCTCTTGCAGCAGCGCCAGGCATTCGTGCGCGAGCGCGGGCACTCCGCCGTGGGCGATTCCGACCCATACGCGGCGCCGCGGGCCACCCTTCGTGCACAAGAGCCCTTCGAAGTGATTGCGCGAGATCACCGCCGGATTGGCTTTGGTGGACACGCGGCCGACAGCCTGCAGCTCTCCATCGATCATGGTGATGACCGGGCGAACCCGTAGGACTTGAGCCGCCCATGACTTCAGCAGCGACGCACGCCCGCTCTTCCAAACGTTCGTCATGTCGTCGAGGTGCAAACAGAGGCCTCCTTCCTCGGCGAAGGCTTCCGCGATGCTCTGCACGACGTCGACCGTGAAGCCCGCATGCGCTGCGGCCGCGACTGCCAGCGTGGTCAGTCCGGTGGCGATGTCGGTCGTCATCGAATCGATGACCACGATGTCGCGCACGCGCACGGCTCCAGAAACCTGCAGCGACGAGACCGACTCGTTGGCTTTGGCGTACGAATCGACGATGCGTCTGGACGAGCACACGACGGCGATCTGCGGGTCGGTGGCGAGCAGCAGCTTGAACGTTTCCGTGAACTCTTCCGCGCTGGCGCCATGCACGGTCGGGAAAGCCCCGCCCTCGGCCACCCATTGGTCGACTTGCGTCAGCTCGAGCGGACTGCGCAGGTCGTGACGCGTTCCGTCCTTCACGATCGCGGAAGGGACGAGCGTGATGCCGTAGTAGGCCAGGGCAGATGCCGGCAAATTCGAGCTGGCGTTCGTGACAATCTGCATTGTGTGCTTCAGCTTGAAGGCAAGGCTCGGTTCCGCAAGCCGCCGCAACCACTCTTTGTGCGGCCCCGCGGCGACATCGGGGCATAGTCTCGTCCATCCCGCAGTGAGCGGAGCGGGCTCGGCCAGACGCAGCTGCTGTTCGACACCATCGGCTCGACGCCCTAGAAGCCTGGCAATGAAACGTGTCTGGCTCGCTCTCGTCGGTCTCGCTCTCCCCGCATGCAACCGCGTCGAACCGCCCGTCGCGAAGAAAGAGCCCGCGCCCGCGATCGCCGCCGCACCGTCCAAGACGTTCGGCGCGCCCATCCCTGACAAGGGCGCCGGCGTAGCCTTGGCCGACGTAGCCGCTGCGCCCGAAAAGTTCAAGGGTAGACCGTTCGTGGCCTCCGGCACGGTCGGCTCGGTGTGCCAGCAC
>JAYUXI010000019.1:0-2219 GCA_043753085.1 Myxococcales bacterium
ATCGAGAGGCGCGCCTTGAACACGGCGTCCGACGCGGTGGCGACCCGGGCTCGGAGCGCGGCGATGTCGGCCAGGATACGGTCGTAGTCGGCGGGCACCTCGGCGCCCTTCTGCGGAAACTCGCCCGGGCGGGGCGTGAGCGGCGAGGTCCACGCGCCGCCGTCGTACGGTCCGGCATCCGCGAAGCCGGTGGTGGGCGCACTCGCATCGCCGGGTGCGAAGGGCCCACCGACATCGGCCTTGGAGTCCGCGACGTCCACGCCCTTCGGCTCGTTCTTCTTGCGACCGCGCGGCTGACCGAACGCGAGCGGCAGGGCCGTGGCGACCAGCACCAAGACGACGAGAGGGGTCAGTCGCTTCACAGATCCGCGATTGTCTTTCTTTCCCCGCTGATTTCCAAGACGAGAATGCCCACCCGTTCTTCAGCGAAGCGATCCCGCACGCAAGCTGCCCACCATCGCGGACCTCGAAGCCCTGCCGCCCGGCGTGAAGGGCGAGAACATCGAAGGTCTCCCGGAGCCGGGCCCCTGTCGGCGGAGGTGTGCTCGACGGCCAGATCGTCTGCCACGGTCAGCCCCGTACGCGTCGCGGCAAGTCCGCACCGACCGTGGCTACGGATTGACCAGGACTGGCGCGTCGACGCACTCCGCCGCTTGCGTGGCGGGGTTTACCGCGCACGTCGAGCGCAAGAGCGTGCAGTCGATCTGGACCGGGCGTGGTGGGCCTTCGCTGTCGTCGATGCAACGCTGCACCGTGCCTTCGGTGCAGATGCCGCTTTTGGTGAGCCCGTGGCAACGGGCGGCCAGCGTGCCGGCGTCGCCGGTGGGCGCGATGATCTCGGTCGGCAATCGAGCGGCCGATCCGGCCGCCACGGCGGTGACGGGCACGCGTGTGATCCGCTGACCGACGCTGCGCTCGGCCGCACTGAATGTAGTTTGCACCGATGGCCCGAATGTGGCGTACGTTTGGCCGAGTACGCTGCACGGGTTGACCGAGCGGTTGGTGAGCTTGTGGGAGCCGGAGACGACGCCAGCGACGACGAGGTCGGTGCCGACCAGGGCCAGCAAGGGACCCCCGCTGTCGCCGCTGCATGGCTGCGCGTCGCCGTAGGCGAGCCCGAGGAAGATTTCGTAGCTGGGCAACAAGGTGCGCTCCCAGAGGCTGACCAGGCGCTCTTCGTCTTCGAGGCCGAACCCCTGCGGGCTTTCGGCGTGCGCGAACGCCGAAAGCTCTTCTTGCGAGCCGAACACGCGGGCCATGAACTGCCCGGACGTGGCGCGCAGCGTGAGCGTGCCGGCACGGCGGGTGCCCATTTTCTTGGCCCGATCGCGGTAGCCGAAGCCCACCGCCGTGAGCTTCGAGCCCTCCAGCGCCGCACCGAGATGGGCGTCTGCCACCTTCAGCGGAACCACGTCGTCTACCGACTCTTCGAGCTGCATCACGGCGACGTCCGAACCGTAGCCCACGTACCCGCCCTCGTGCACCGACGAGAGCAAGCTGCGCACGACCCGAATGGTTCGCCTCGGCGCGATGGCGTCTGCGCCGAGCGTGAAAAACAGCGTCTGGCGGTCGCTTATGGGCGCGGTGACGTCGCTTGCGCTGGCCGCGCAGTGCTTCGCCGTGACGATGAGCGTGGGCGCGATGAGGGTGGCGGTGCAGAGCGCCGTGAAGCCGGACGGAACCGCGCCCGCGTCGACCATGCCGGCGTCGGCCTTCGCCGAATACCGCAACGCGCCGATGGCATCGAGCAGCACGCCCCGGGCCGCCGTGCCGCCGATGATGCGATCGGAATCGCCTTCCACCTCGGGCTGCTCGGCGTCGCTGCAGGCGAGCCCGAGC
Source organism: Myxococcales bacterium (assembly GCA_043753085.1). GTDB lineage: Bacteria > Myxococcota_A > Polyangia > Polyangiales > Polyangiaceae > JAYUXI01. The sequence continues at coordinate 1,840 of JAYUXI010000019.1, forward strand.
GCGGCCGCGAAGCCGAAGAGCAGAACGGCGCGGGAACTCATCGTAGAAGTACTTAGCAAGCTAAGTACCGTTCGTCACGCCACCGCGAGCTCGCGTTCGCGCGTCGGCCCGGCCTCCGGTGGATCCACATCGCTGGATCACCGGGGCACCAGCTCCGGTGACTGCTCCGTGTACCGCATGACAGGTCTTGCACGCGCGGGTGACGTTTCGGTGGCTCGGCAGAGCGTGCTTGTTGCCGCGGTGCAGGCTCGTTACTGGGCGCGTCGTGCACCGCGTTCTCGCGCTCTCCCTTCTGCTTTCCCTCGCGTGCGAGAGCACGGCGCCGGATCTGGCGCGCCGCGGCGTGATCGTGTCGACACTGGTGGCGGCCGACGAGGTGC
>JAYUXI010000020.1:0-2217 GCA_043753085.1 Myxococcales bacterium
TTGGCTGCCTCGATGGCAGCCGCGTCGAGCGCGGCGCCGAGGCTGGCGTCGATGGTGACGTCTTCGACGCCGCCGTCGGGCCTCACCACCAGGAAGACCGGCACCACGACGTCGTGCCGAGATGGTTTGCCGCCCGGCCAGATCGCACGCGGCTGTTCGTGGGCGACCGGCGGCGTCATGTCGTGCCCCGCAGCCGTGGCCGCCACCGTGCTGACCAGAGCAAGGACGCAAAGGAGCGGCGTTTTGGCCATCGGCGAGCGCATCAGTAGCATGAGACGAACGAAAAGTGCCACGAACGACGGGCGGGTCGGTCCTACGCTACGCGCACGATCCGGGCCCGCGAGCGCAGCGCTCGTCGTTCAACTACCGGTTGACGAAACCGCGGCCGGCCGCTGAAATCCAACATTGAGTGCGAAGACTCCAGTGCCTTGCCGCCGTGTCGCTGAGCGTCGCCGTGGCGTCGGCCCGCGCGCAAACACCCGGCCGGGCCGAGCTGCTGGTCCTGGCGCCGCACCCGGACGACGAGTCGCTGATGACCGCCGGCGTCTTGGCCGCGGCCGTGAAGCGGGGCAAGCGGGTGGTGGTCGCGTACGCCACCAACGGCGATCTCGGCTGCGAGCGCAGCGGCCTCACCCGCGACGGCGAGGCGCTCGCCGCGCTCGGGGTGCTCGGCGTGCCGGTACGAAGCGTGTACTTTCTCGGTTATCCGGACGGCCACCTCTCGGATCTCGGTGCGAGCACCCTGGCGCCGCTGGCCCGGCGCGATTCGGCCGCCAACTGCACGGCTGGCAACACCACCTACGCGATCAAGAACGCCGATCTGCACCGCGTCCTCACCGGCGGACCCGCGCCGTACGCAGCGGCCGCATTCGTCGGCGATCTCGCTGCGCTGCTGGACCGCGTGCAACCGCGCGACATCTACGTGTCGCATCCGGTCGACTACCATCTCGACCACGCCTTCACCTACGCGTACCTCCGCCGCGCGCTCGAGCACCTGCCTTCGTGGCGTCCCCGAGCCGTGCGCGTCCACCGCTCGCTCGTGCACGTCGGCGGCTGCTGGCCCACGGCCAAGAGTCCTGCCGTTGCCGCGCCGCAGTGTCCCGAGGTGCGCTTCCAGCCAGGCACGGCGTGGCCCGAGCTGCCGCCGCCATACCAGGCCTACGAGCCCAACGAAGCGCGCGCGCTGCCGGCCGAGATGCTCCGCGCCACGGCCGAGCAGAACCCGAAGTTCATGGCCATCGCGGCGCACAAGACGCAGACCGGGCCGCGCCCTCCACTGTCCTACCTGTTTTCCTTCGTACGCAGGAGCGAGCCGTTCTGGAGTGAGATCCTCGAAAGCGACGCCGACGGCACCATTCGCCGCCGCGCGTCGGCGGGCGTGGTGGCAGGTCGGGTCGAAGCCAAGACGGAGTTCGCAGCCAGCGATCACGGGTACGTGCGCACCGTGGTGCAGCAAGCGCCGCTGCGCTGCAACGTCTTCACCGGTTCCGCCGACCCTTCGATGACCCTCAAGTTCCTCGTGTACAATGGTGTGGGGTACACGCTTCGCATCGAGAAAGACGTCGTGGTGCTGGTGCACGAGCCAGACCGCGAGCTGCGGCGCTGGCCCGTTCCGGCCGACGCGGCCGCCCCGCACGCTTATTCGGTCAGCGTCGACCCGCGGCCCGACGAGCACGGAATCGCCGAGCTCACCGTCCGCCGAGACTGGGAAGTGCTCGGCGTGGCGGTCGACGTCGAGCCGATCCTGGCGGGCGACGCGCTGGTCGTCAACGTCGATCCGAAACGATCCCGGCCCGCGTGCCGGGCCTGGTGAGTCGCAGCGGGGCTGCGGCAGCTGGCGAAGGGCACGCGCGCCGTCGCCCTCGGTCCGAGAACCGCTCGCTCTGCGCACGAGACGCGCGGCCGCGCGTGGCTCAGAAGTGGAAGACGTGCCGGTTGCTCGTGCCGGCCGTCACGTTGAACGAATGCTCCTGCGTCTTGCCCTTTGCGCTGCAGAGAAGCTTGTGTGGGCCTGGCGTGAGTTCGAGCGCGGCGATGGGCGTGGGCCCGCGCTTCGCGCCGTCCACCGTGAGCATGCAAGATACAGGCGTCGACCCGATGGCCACGCGGCCCGGCCTGGGCTTGCCCGGGGCGGCGGACGGCGCAGCCACCGGAGCTGGCGCCGCGGGTGCGACCTGGGCTGCCTCGACTGCGGTCCAGTCAGCGGGCTGACTGTCC
>JAYUXI010000021.1:0-13058 GCA_043753085.1 Myxococcales bacterium
CGCGTTCCCGCGTACCTGGATGCCCGGCTGCATCACGTTCTCACCGCCGTCGACGAGAAAGGCTGGTACGGCCAGCCGATCTCACCGCGGGTTTTTCTCACTTGCCGTCGGCGTGAGGCTCGTCGGGCGTCTCGCAGGAATCGGGGCAAGTGTCTCCGTCGGTGTCGACCGCCACGGCGGGCGGCGCGCAGCGAACGGCGATGTCGCAGCGCGGCGCGCATGCGTCGACACAGCCGTCGCCGTCGCTGTCGAGAGCTCGTTCGTCTTTTGCGCACACCGGCTCTGGCGCGCAGCCTTCAGGTGGCGGCGGAACGCTGCCAGTGTCGAGAGAAGCACGCGCCGCTCCAGTCGGAAGGTCGCGCGCACGATCCAAGCCATCGGGAGCAGCGCACGCGCTCGCGAGGAGTAGAGAACCGAGGAGGAAGGTGGACCACAGATGTCGTTGCATGGCATCTGACGGAGGGGCCCGGCGAGCCGTCTCAAAAAACTCGATCCGGAATGCACGTGCGTTTTTCTGAGACCCTCTGCCCGGGACAGCGTCATGCTGTATGCGCTCTCGCCCTACCGTGCTGTTGGTCGCGTCCGTTTCTACCGTCGCGTGCGCAGCGACAGCCTGCAGCCCGGGCAACGAGCTCGTCCCCATTCAGGGGACGCAGGGCACGCCCGCAAGAACCAGCACGTACATCTTGAAGCCCGACGTCGTGGAAACCGACCAGGCGTTTTCCGACGCAGTCCTCGTTGCGGAGGACGGCACGCTCACCGTGCCTCACTCCGCGCACGCCGCGACGCTCGCAAAGTTGACCACCGGTACCGTGGTCTACGGAAACCGCGCCGACGGGGCGGCCGCGCACAATCCCATGGGCTTCTTGGGTCGCATCGAGTCGGTCGAGACGCGAGGCGAGAACGTCGTCATCCACACGCGCAAGGCCAGTCTCGATGACGTCTTCGCGAGCGCCGACATCTGGTCCGAGTACAACCAGCACAGCGCGCCGCAGCCTGGCAAGACGCTCGACCTCGGAGTCGACCTGCTGCAAGAGCAGTCGCCCACCCGCGCGCCGGACCGATCCGAGTGGAGTGGTTCGAAGTCGTTCGGCTTCAAGGTGCCGCTCGTCACGGGCGGCCTCGAATTGGGCAACGACAGCGGCGGGTCTGCGGGCATCAAGTTCGCGGCCAGCGTCAACGCTACCTTTGCGATCAATCCGTCGGTGAGCTTCCACTATCTCAGCAACGGTGTGGGCTCGTTCGAATCGACTGTCGGCTTGCCGTGGAGCTTCACGCGCGAGGCCTGTCTGTCGATGGAGGGCGAGCTCAAAAAAAGCATCTTCGAGATCGGCATGGGCGGTGCCGACGTGCCGAAGCTCATCGAGTGGCTGTTCCCGTTGCCCCCGGCCGGCGGGGTCCCGCTCAATGCGCGCGTCGAGGGCAAGGTCGTTTGCGCCCCTCAAGTGAGCGGCGGTTTCAAGTTCACGTCGACCGCCAAGACCTGGGACGACCCGTCGTTCACGTTCGGGTACGACGGGGAGGACGTGTTCGCCCACGGCAACGACTCGGAAATGCAATCGTCCCTCGACTACAAGATCGTGTTGCGTGGATCCGCGGGGATCGGCTGCGAGGTCGAGCTGAAGCTCGGCATCTACACGGCGAACTCGCTCGGTGCGTTCGTGATCGCGGTGCCGCGCGCCGAGTCGATTTGGTCGATCAGCGGCGACGCCACCGTTCAGGAGCAGGGTGGATACATCGACGGCACCGGCAGTGTGGGCAACTGGTGTCGGGTCGACAAAGCTGGCGTCAAGTCCGACGTCGGCATCGAGGCCGAGGTGCTTTCGTACAAGATCTTCAAAGTCTCGCTACCAGTCTTCGACAAGAGCTGGGAGCTTGCCAACTCGTGCGCGCAGCCCGACAGCTGCGCGAAACGCACGGGCTGGCATTGCAGCGACATCGATCCTCGCCATGCATACCAGTGCATCGACGGCAACGACGCGGGCGCCGGGTCGACTGCGGGCGGCCATGACTGCCAGGAGGGCGAGTACTGCCAGATCCGCGTCGCCGACGGCAAGTCGACGGGCGCGGACATGGAAGGGGACCACCCGCGCTGCGGTCCGCAGAAACCCGCAGCCCGCACGGCCGTGGTCGACCTCCAGTGCAATGGCGCGGCGTTTACCCCTTGAACGCGGGTTTTGGGGTGGGTGCGACGGTCACCGGCCGAGCGGGTACACCGTCGCCGTGCACGTGAAGTACGTCAGCATCGTCCCCTCTTCATCGACGCCGCCGGTGGGATAGCAGGCTCCGGGCTCGAGGCGCGCGCTGCCGCAGTCAATCGGACACGCACTCGCGACGGCATCGCAGGCGCGATACGCGTCCTTGCTTGCGAGCGACTGCGCGGTGGCTTCGTCGTCGTCGCTGCCCTCTCCGTCGAAAGAGAGCGGGCAGGAGATGGGGCTGGGTGCTGGCCGTTCCGCACCAGCGGAGGGCGCGAGAACGAGAGTGAACGTGGCGGCGGCGGCGGCTTGAAAGATGTTCATTCTTTCTGACGAGTGGCTCTCGAGGACCGTCTCACCGTGACGCTCCCCTTTTGAGACTCGCGCAGGCGCTGGGCGTCAGTCGGCATGGTTGCATTTCGTTCCCGCTGCTCGTGTCGCGATGCCGAAGTCTCGGTCGGCGCCGCGGCGCTGGCAGGGGCGTGCGTAGCCGCAGCGCTCCTGGTGCATGTCCATCCCCGGGCAGGGTTCGGCGCGCACGCCGCGGTGAAATCGGCAGCGGCGCTCGCTTGCTGCCTTGTCGCGCTCACTGCCGTACGGGCGCCGACCGTTTCGCGCGAGGTCGCTGCGTTTGGCGCGAGCCAGCTGTTGTGCGCGTTCACCGGCATGCTTGCAGGTGAGGGAACGAAAGGCATCGCGCTTGCGTTGGCAAGCCCTTTGCTCTTGGTGCTCGGCAGCATGCTCGCCTCCGATCCGGACCGGCGACATTGGGCCGTTCGCGCCATCGTGGTCGCGACGGTGCTGGCTTCGCTCCTCGCGATGCTGGAAATCTACGTCCTGGAGTTGCCGTGGGCGCACGCCCGCAGGCCACAAAGCACGTTTGCGAACCGAAACTTCCTGGCGCATTGGCTCGCCGCAACCGTGCCGCTGCTGCTCGTCGCACGGCGCGGGCTCCTGGCGGAAGGCGGGCGTCTCGTTGCCGTTGTCGTCGTTGCGCTCGTGCTGGCGGTGACGCGCTGCCGCGCGGCGTGGCTCGCGCTCGGCATGGTAGGGATCACCGCGCTCGCTCATTGCCTGCACGCGACACCCCGGCGTGCACCAGCTGCGTGGGTCCGGTCGGCGCTGGCGCTGCTGATCGGCGCTGCGCTGGCCGCTCTTCCCACACGGCTCGCGTTCCATGTGGGCGTTTCGCAAGCTGCGGCCCGCGTTCTTTCGGTGTCGGAAGGAGCCGATCACGGCCGGCTCGCGCAGATGCGCGCGTGCATCGAGCTAGGATTGTCGCGCCCCCTGTTCGGATGGGGCCTGGGCGGGTGGCCGCGCCGACTCGCCCTGAGTCCGACCGTACGCAACATGCTTGCGGACGGCGGCGGGCGCACGCCCAACTCCGACGTCGCGCGCAGTTTCGTCGAAGGGGGCTTCGTCGGGCTCGCGAGCACACTGGCACTGGTCGCCGCTGGCGCCGTTGCCTACGTGCGCTGGCTGCGCGGCTCACGTGGCCAAGTCGCGCCCAGCCAAGACGACGGCGCACTCATGGCGAGTGCTGCGATCCTGGGCCTCATTGCCTTCGTCGACGCACCACTTTTTCGACCGGAATCGAGCCTGCTTCTGGGCGTGGCCCTCGCGGCTGGGGCTGCGAATCGCTCGCGGGTCTCCGTTCCGACGTGGGCCGTCGGCGCGCTCACGCTGGCTTGTTGCGTCTACGCAGTCATCGAATCGTTGCCCCCTTGAAGCGCGCTGATCTCCGAGCACTCGCGAGCGAAGCGCTGCGAAGCGAACGCCTGCGGAGCCGGCTCCAGAGTAAGGAAGATTTCGTGAGTGCTTCGACGCACAAACTCCGAGACGACGGCCGTGGTCATCCCGTCATGTGGCGGAGGAAACGATGACGAGTCACCCCATGGTGCGAGCCCGCGCCACATTCTTCTGTGCACAAGCCATGGTCCTCGCTGCATGCACGGAGTACCTCGCCATCGATCCCTCGGTCGCACGAGTGGACGCTGGCGCCTTGGCCGACGCCGCTGCGCCTCCGACGGACGCAGGAGCGGCCGACGCTGGACCAGATCTCGATGGAGCTGCGGACACATCCGCCAACCGCTGCGCCGACGGAACGGCTCATGACTTCTGCGAGAATTTCGAGACCAGCGGTGACTACGCCGCGCACTTTGGCGGCGGGCCAGAGCTGGTCGGCGAGGGCACGCTCCGGCTCGTCGACGAGAAGCAAAGTGCGAACACCGCGCTCGAAGCCGCCATCGCGTTCCGGGATGGCGGTGCGCCCCAGGCAGCCCGAATTTCCGAGCAGGCAGTTGCGCTGCCCCGGCCCGACGGCACCGTGCCGCCGATCGTGCTTTCCATGCGCATGCGCGTCGAAAGGGGCGACGTTTCTGACCGTCCCGTGGCTTTTGCCTACGTGATGACAGCCAACTCACCGAGGTCGGAAGACGGCATCCTGTTGATGCTGGTCTCCGACGGTGCCAACGGCTTCACGGTCCAGTGTGACGAGCTCGCCTCCGACGCGGACGGAGGCAACCCGGCGTACACCAAAACCGCCACCCCGTTGCACGTCGAAACGGGCGTGTGGACGGACGTTGCCGTCCGCGTCAACGAACGAAACGCAACTGCAGCTGGCTCTGGCATCGTCATCACCGTTGCCGGCTCGAGTCATTCGCAGCCCGTGACCACGACCAATCTGCCGTCGCGCGTTCGGGTCGATGTCGGGGCTGCGGCCTTTTATGGCGGCGGCTCGTCGTGGCGCATACTCTTCGACGACGTGATGCTGGACTACCGCTGAGGTGAAAGTCAGCCCTTGCGCAGCAGCGCTTCGAGCACTTCTTCGAGCGCATCGACGCGCACGGGCTTGGTCAAATAGCGGTAGAACCCGGCCCGCTCGCCGCGCTCGCGATCGCGGTCGGACGCCGCCGCCGTGAGCGCGATGACCGGAATGTCACGCGTGTCTGGCGAGAGCCGCAGCGCGCGCAGCGCATCGATTCCGCTCATGCCCGGCAGGTTGATGTCCATGATGATGACTTGTGGGCGGCGTGCGAGCGCCAGCTCGAGGCCCTCTTCCGCGGTCTGGGCGACCACGAGCTCGATGTGCTCGAACGCTTCGAGCAGATCGCGCAGGAAGACCACGTTCGCTTGGTTGTCCTCGACGTAGAGAATGCAGCCCGTGGTGGCCGGCGGCAGCTTCTCGGCGTGGTCGTCGACGGCCGCGGCGTGGCGGTGGGCATCGCCGCGATGCGCTGGAAGGTCGACCCAGAACTCGGAGCCACCGCCGGCCACGCTGCGGTACCCAACCGCCCCGCCCATCAGCTCCGCCAGACGCTTGCTGATGACCAAGCCGATGCCGGTTCCTTCGATGGATCCAGTCTCCTGCCCCGCGCGCTGGAACGGTTGGAACAGCGTGTGGCGCTTGTTCTCGGGAACGCCGAAGCCGGTGTCGAGCACCGAAAATCGCACCACGTCGGGGTCGCTCGCGTGAATCTCGAAGGCAATCGAGCCTTCCGCTCGGTTGTACTTGATGGCGTTCGAGCCATAGTTCATGAGGATCTGCGCGAGGCGAGTGCGATCGGCGATCACCAAGGGCAGTGCGGCGCTCGCCTCGTGCAGCTCGAGCCGCAAGCCACTGCGGATTGCCGCCGGCTCCAGCGTGGCCATCACTCCGCGCACCACCTCGATGGGCGCGACCGGCTCGTTCCAGATGGTGACGCCGCCCGCCTCGATGCGGGCAAGGTCGAGGATGTCGTCGATGATGCGCAGCAAGTGCTCGCCCCCTTTGAGGATCTGTTCGAGGCGCCGCTGGTGCCGTTGCGACAGAGGCTCTTTCTTGTCGCGCTGCGACAGCTGCGCGAAGCCGAGGATGGCGTTCAGCGGTGTGCGCAGCTCGTGGCTCATCGATGCCAGAAAGTCGCTCTTGGCGGCGCTGCCGGCCTCGGCAGCGAGATGCGCCCGGCGCAGCTCCTCGGCCCGTCGCATGTCGTCGGTGATGTCTGCGACGGTTTGCACCATGCCACCTTCGGCGGTGCGTCGATTGGTCACGCGCAGGTGTCGACCGTTTTTCGTGCGGAGCTCGTACGGAAGGCCGGGTGCCTCGCGCTCGGCGAGACGCGCCGCGCGGAACTTCTCGCGCGCGGCGTCACCGTCGAACGCCACCGCCTGCATCATCGCGCTCAGAACCTCCGGATAGCGGAGGCCCGCCATCGGACTGGTGAAGCCGTCCCCGAACAGCATCCGGTACGCGCTGTTGCAGAGCACGACGCGGTCGTCGGCATCGAACAGTGCAAGGCTCTCGGGGATGCTCTCGACGGCGCTCGTGAGTCGCTCGGACATGAGCTTCACGGCAGCCTGGATGTGCTTGCGTTCGGTCACGTCGCGGATCGCTGCCGAGACGAACGTGCCGCGCACGCCTTCGAGTGGGCTCAAGCTGACCTCGATCGGTAGCTCGATGCCGTCGCGGCGGATCCCGAACAGCTCGAGGCCCGAGCCCATGGTTCGCACCGTGGGGGCCGCAAAAAAGCGCGCGAAGTGCGCTCCGTGGCTGGCTCGATAGCGTTCGGGAACGAGCAAGTCGAGGGACTGCCCCATCAGCTCGATCCCGGAGTATCCGAACAGGGTTTCGGCCTGCCGGTTCACGTACACGATCAGCCCGTCGGATCCGACGACGAGAATCGCGTCCGGCGCGGTGTCGAGCAGCTGGCGCGCGGCGATGAATTCGCCCGGCGCCAGCTCAAACATGGGGTAGCCGTACGCAGAAGATCGCGCCCGGTGCGGCGTCTTCGACCCAGATGCGCCCATGGTGTGCAAGCACGGCGAGCTTGCAGAAGGTCAACCCGAGCCCGCGCCCGCCCCGCGCGCCCGGTCGCTTGCCGCCCACCTGCACGAATGCATCGAATATTTCTTCGCGCATGTCGGCCGGCACCCCGAGACCAACGTCGGCCACACGAAGCTCGAGGTCGCCCTCGGCCAGGTAGACGTCGACGGCCACCGTGCTGTCGACGGGCGCGTGGCGGATCGCATTTTCGATCAAGTTGCCGAGAACACGCCGCAAAAGATCTTTGTCGGCGGTGAAGGCAGGTGCGCGCACGCTGGACGTGATGCGCACGTGGTGGCGCGCCGCGTCTGCTGCGAGCTCCAACAGCACGGCGTCGACGAGGGGTTGCAGCTCGACCTGCAGCAGCTTGGGGGTCAGCTTGCCTTCGTCCGACTTGCTGAGATCGAGCAGGTTGGTGATCATGCGGCCGAGCACTTGCGCTTCGGTGCGGATCTGCTGGACCGCGTCGCGCACCGCCACCGGCAAATCTCGCTCGAGCAGGACAACCCGCGCCTGCAGATCCATCGAGTTCACTGGGTTCTTCAGATCGTGCACCACGAAGGCCATCAGGCGCTCCTTCTGCAGGTGCAGGCGCATCAGGTCGTCGCGTTGCTGGCGCAGCAGGTCGTACTGCTCGTGGAGCTCTGCACCCATGCGTTTTACCTTCAGCGCCGTCTGCACGCGGGCCAGTAGCTCGGCCGGCTGGACCGGCTTCGTCAAGAAGTCGTCTCCGCCGGCCGCGATGGCGCGCTCGAAGGTGTCGACGTCGCGCAGGGCCGTGAGAAAGATGATGGGCGTGGACTTGCCGGAGTGCGAGCTGCGAATGCGCTCGCACGTGGCGATTCCGTCGACGCCAGGCATGCGTACGTCGAGCAGCACGCAGTCGATGCCACCGGCCGCGAATCGCGCGACGGCCTCTTCCCCACTGGCGCACAAGATCACGTTGAGGTGCTCGTCTTCGAGCGCGTCCTGCACCAGCAACCGGTTGGCTTCGTTGTCGTCGACGACGAGCACGGTGGCGCGTGGGGGGATTTCGGCGGGTGCTACCATGGCGGCGCGAGCGGACGAGGACTCGCGTCCCGGTAGCGACCAGGTTCGTGATAGCCTTCGAGTCGCCACGCGGAAAGAGAAGTCTTTCAGCCATCGCCGGCGCTCACGGTCGAGTTGGCGTGTGCCCCCGGGGGGCAACAGGAACGAGGCGCGTGTAGCTCGCGCGCCACCAGCAAGAGCTGCAACGCACCGAACCCAGTCACCAGCAGCCCGGCGAGCGTGCGCGTCAGCGGCCTTCGCACCAGCGCGCCGAGATGCGAAGCAGCCGCGCCGAGGCCGAGCAGCATGGGCAACGTGCCCGCACCGAAGGCGAGCATGGTCAAGGCGCCGGTGGTGACCGACGAGCTCGCGGCGGCGAGCGAGACCGCGGAATACACGAGCCCGCAGGGCAGAAAGCCCCACAAGAGACCAAACCCCAGCCCGCGCGTTGGGGTCGAGAGAGGAAGCAGCGCGCGCGCGTGCGGCCCGATCCGGCGCCACAACGGAACGCCGAGTCGTTCCGCGCTCCAGCGGGCCGGCACGAGGCCAGCGAGCGTGGTGCCGGCCAGCAGCAGCGCCAGTGCGGCGAAGAGCTGCAGCGCGATCCGGCCCTTTTCCGCGTACGCGCTTCCCGCCACCTGTCCGAGCCCGCCGGCAAGCGCACCGGCCAGCGCGTACGACACGATCCGGCCCGCGTTCTGTGCGAGCACGATCGAAGCGCGCTGGCGGAACGTCGGCAAGGCGCGCTTGCCGCGTGCGCCGACGTGGCTGGCCGCCACGATGCCACCGCACATCGCCGCGCAGTGGGTGCTACCCACCAGACCGAGCGCAAGCGTCGATACCAGCAGTGCGATCATGGCGTAGGACCCAGGAAGGGGGCGACGAACTCGCCAGCCTTCGCCCCACCTCGCGGTTGCACGCGCACGCGCACTGGCGCCTCGCCGCGGTAGTCGCTGCGCTCGACGCTGACGAAGAACGGAACGTCTGCACTCTGCAGCGGCCTGAGCTCGACGTGCGCCATCGGGATCACGAAGGTGGCGCCCGGGGGGCCGCTGATCGAGAGATCGAACACGGTCGGGTGCGACTGCTTGTTGACCAGGTGCAGATGGAAGCCGTTGCGAATCTGCGTCTGGTCGAGCGTGTACGGCGCGCCGCCGGCGCGGAGCAGGTTGGCATCGAACTCACGGTGCCCGCTGAGCGCAAAGCTGCTGGCGGCGATGCCCAGCACACCGAGCACGGCGTAGCCGGCGATGCGCGGCCTGAAGAAACGCCGCGGTTCTCCGGCGAGTCCGGCCTGCGAATCGTAGCGGATCAAGCCGCGGGGCCGATGCAACCGGTCCATGATCTCGTCGCAAGCATCGATGCAGGCCGTGCATGCGAGACAATCCATCTGCAGGCCGTTGCGAATGTCGATGCCGGTGGGGCACACCACCACGCAGCGGCCGCAGTCGACGCAGTCGCCGCCGGTCTTGGCCGACACCTTGCCGCGTGGCTCGCCACGCCCTTCGTCGTAGCCCACCACCAGCGAGTCGCGATCCAGGAGCACCGACTGCATCCGGCCGTACGGACACAGCACCACGCAGAACTGTTCGCGAAACCACGCGAAGTCGAAGTACAGGACGCTGGCCAGACCCATCACGACCAGAAACGAGCCCAGATGCTGCGAGGGCGGCTGGCGCACGAAGACGAACAGGCTCGGCATCGAGACGAAGTACGCGAGAAACACGTGGGCGAGGCCCAGTGAGATGGCGATCCAGGCGGCGTGCACGAGCAGCTTGCGCCAGAGACGGTCCCAGCTCGGCGGCTCGGCATTGCGCCGCATGCGCTTCTCGCGAGGACCCTCGATCCAGCGCTCGATCGGTCGGTAGAGGCCTTCGAGAAACACCGTCTGGGGGCACGCCCAGCCGCACCAGGCGCGGCCGAGCACGGCGGTCACCACCACCAGGGCGAACGCTGCGCCGGTGAACAAGAAGACCGTCATGGACACGTCCTGCGCATTGAAGACCGCGCCGAACAGGAAGAACTCGCGCTGGCGCACGTCGAGGAACACCGCGGGGTGACCGCCCACCGGAATCCACGGCAGCGACAGGTACAGGGTCATGAGCAGCGCGAACGCAACCTTGCGCAGTCGCGCGAAGCGCCCGTGTACGTCTGCAGGATACACGAAGTCGCGCGTGCCGTCGGCACGCAGCGAGCTCTTCATGCTCCCCACGACCGGCAGCAGGCGACGAGGTGGCACTGCGGTCATGGTCCGCCGATCTTGTCGCCCTGCGGCGGCTTGCCTCCCGCCACGTTGGTGCCCTGCAGGCCGAGCACGTAGGCCGTGATTGCGGGAATGCGCTTCGCGCCCAGCTGCTGACCCCAGGCCGGCATGCCCTTCGCGGCGTAGCCCTCGAGGATGCTCTTGTGGATCTGCTCGGCCGTTGCGCCGTGCAGCCAGAAGTCGTCGGTGAGATTCGGGCCCACGGTACCGCCGCCGCCCGGACCATGGCACGACGTGCATGAGGTGGCGAACAGCTTGGCGCCCTCGGCCACGAGCGCCGAGTCGTGAGTCATGTCTTGCAGGGCGGCTTCGCTGACGGGAGCGCCTTTGCCTTGGCTCTCGAGCCGCTGGGCCATCTCGCGGCGGTACGCGCGTGGCGGAGGTTCACCGGCTTCGAAGACGTCGTAGTAAAACCAGTAGCCGACCGCGAACACCATGGTCGCGTAGAGCGTCGTCAGCCACCAATTCGGCAGCTTGTTGTCGTACTCCTGGATGCCGTCGACCTCGTGTACCACCTGATCGGGGAGCTCGACTCCGGACCCGTCGCGCTCACTCATGACCCACCTCGCGACCGAGCGCCAACGCGCCACGTTCTTCGAGAACTCGCCCGCGCCACGACGAACACGACGACACACAGAAACGTCGTGAGGAACACGGCGAGCGACAGAATGGGCAGAGCCAGCAAGGGGCTCTTCGCGAAAAAATCCTTGAACATGGTCAGAGTCCTCCTGCGTGGGCGATGGGAAGTCCTGCGGGGGGCAGAGCCGTCGGCTGCACACCGAGCCGCTGCAGGTAGGAGATCAGCGCGACCAGCTCGGAGTCGGCTCGCGCCTCGGCGCCAGCCTTGGCCAGATCGGCCACGATCGAACCGGCTTGCTCGGCTTGGTCGGCCGCCGCGTTGCGGATCTGTGTATCGGTGTACGGTACACCGATACGGCTCATCGCGGCCAGCTTGTCGTCGCTGCGGCTGCGGTCGACCGCGGCGGTGGCGAGGAACGGGTAGGGCGGCATGTTCGAGCCCGGCGAGGTCGACCGCGGATCGAGCATGTGACGGTAGTGCCAGAGGCCCGGATACTTGCCCCCGACGCGCGCCAGATCTGGCCCGGTGCGCTTCGAGCCCCACTGGAACGGATGGTCGTAGCGCGATTCCTCGAGCTTCGATGGCTCGCCGTAGCGCATGGCCTCCGGCACCATCGAGCGAATCATCTGCGAGTGGCAGTTGTAGCAACCCTCCCGCAGGTAGATGTCGCGGCCCTCGAGCTCCAGCGCCGTGTACGGCTGCTGGGCCGCGCCCGATGGGCTCGGCAGCGCGCCCGACATCACCGTGGGCAGAATCTCGGCGACGCCGCCAATCAAGACGGCGACGACGGCAAACGCGGTGAGCAGCAGAGGACGCCCTTCGAGAAGACGGTGCCACGACGGCCCTTCGGTGCGACGTGCCCGCAGGATCATCGTTCCGATCAGCGCCAGGGCCAACGTCAGCGTGGCGACCGACACACTGGCCACGGCGTCCAGGACGGCCCACGTGCCGATCAAGGCGCCGACCACCGCGACGAGAATGACCGGACCGCCGAACACGATGTTCTTCCAGGGCACCGTCTCCGCTACGGGTTGGGCCACCACGTCGGCCTGGCCGTCCACGGCCTTGCCCTGCCGCGCCGTCTTGTACAAGTTGATGGTCATCAGGACCATGCCGGTCAGGTACATGGTGCCGCCGGCAAGCCGCACCCAGTACATCGGTCGGATCGCAATCAGCGTCTCCAGGTAGTTCGGATACACGAGGCCGCCGCTCGGATCCTCGGCCTGCAACATCAAGCCCTGGGTGATGCCGCTCACCCACATCGAGATGACGTAGAGCAGAATCCCCACGGTGCCGATCCAGAAGTGCAGGTCGGCCATGGCTTTCGAATACAGCTTGGTGCCGAACAAACGGGGCACCATCCAGTAGAACATGCCGGCCGCCATGAAGCCGTTCCAACCGAGCGCGCCGGAATGCACGTGACCCACGATCCAGTCGGTGTAGTGCGCAAGACCGTTGACGCTCTTGATGCTCAGCAACGGCCCCTCGAACGTGGCCATGCCGTAGAAGGTCACGCCGGCGACGAAGAACTTCAGCACCGGATCGCTGCGCACGCGATCCCACGCGCCGCGCAGCGTGAGCAGACCGTTCAGCATGCCGCCCCAGCTCGGCGCCCACAGCATCACGCTGAACACCATGCCGAGTGACTGCGCCCAGTCGGGAAGTGCCGTGTAGATCAGGTGGTGCGGGCCAGCCCAGATGTACATGAAGATCAGCGCCCAGAAGTGGATGATGCTGAGCCGGTACGAGTAGACCGGTCGCCCTGCCGCCTTGGGCAGGTAGTAATACATGATGCCGAGGACCGGAGTGGTGAGGAAGAACGCAACCGCGTTGTGCCCATACCACCACTGCACGAGGGCATCCTGCGCGCCGCCATAAGCCGAATAGCTCTTGAGCGCAAATACCGGAATAGCAATGCTATTCACGATATACAGAACAGCGACCGTGACGACGGTGGCGATATAGAACCAGATCGCTACGTAGAGATGCTTCTCGTTCCGCTTCGCCAGCGTCCAGAAGAAATTCACCGCGAAGACCACCCAGATCAGGACGACCGCGATGTCGATCGGCCACTCGAGCTCGGCGTACTCCTTCGCCTGGTTGTAGCCGAGCGGCAAGGTGATGACTGCTGACACAATGATGGTCTGCCACCCCCAGAAGTGGATCTTCGAGAGGAGGTCCGAG
>JAYUXI010000022.1:0-2209 GCA_043753085.1 Myxococcales bacterium
GGTGCAAAGTACGCCTTTGCCACCGGCCAGAGTCTCGCCGCCGCCGGCTCCCCGCTGGCCAGCACCGGCGACACGGTCTCCGGCAACACCGAGCTCTCGGTGCGATCGATCTGGGTTGCGCCCGCCGGCCTGGCGATGGGCGGTGGCCTCGACGTCGTGCTCCCCACGGCGTACTACCGGCCCGACACCAATTCCGGCGACGTTGCCGCCGCCGCCCGCGCCATGTCCCCGAACGATTGGCTCTCGTTCTGGCAACGCGCGGTGGGATTTCGACCCGCGTTCGACATCCGCATTCGGGCCGCTGGCTTCACGTTCCAGCTGCGCCAAAGCCTCACCTTCGCGGTGGGCGTGGCCAGTGGCAGCGACAGCTCGATGGTCGCAGAGGTGGGCCTTTACGTGGGGCAGCAGCTCGGCGCCGTGCAGCTCGGCGTCGAGGTCGCGGAGCTTTATTACCTCGACACTCTCTTCAACGGCACCGCCAGCACCCGCACCGATGCCACCCGCGCCCGGGTCGCCGTGATGCCGCAGATGCGCTTCGCCGGCGGGCCGGTGCGCCCGAGCGTCGGTCTGATGTACTCGCCGGCCTCGGCGTACGACGGCGCGAGCCTCCTCGCGCTGCATCTCAACGTCGACTTCGCATTGTGATTTGAGTAGAGCGGAGGCATGTCGCGCTCGCTTTCGGGGTTGCTCCTTCTCGCGTCCGGTTGTCTCGCTGCTGCTGCCTGCGGTGGCTCGCAGGGTCCGAATCTTCCGCCGCCCACGTCTGCCGTCGGGCCGAATGGCGTTGCGGCCGACTCGGCCGACTCGCTCGACGCGCGCAGTCCGGCGGCAGCCCAGAAGTTCGTCGACGACGTCGACCGCGAGCTGCGGCGCTTGTGGACTGCACGCGATCGCGCCGGCTGGGTGAACCAGAATTTCATCACCGACGACAGCGAGAACCTGGCCGCGCAGGCCGAGCAGGCCACCGCTGCCTACATGACCCGGGTCATCGTCGAGTCACGCAAGTACGACTCGCCCAACCTGCCGCCCGACGTGGCGCGAAAGCTGCATCTTCTCCGCATCAGCCAGACGGTGCCGGCGCCCTCGGACGGCGCCGCCGGTGGAGAGCTCGCCAAGCTGAGCGCCGAGATGCAAGGGATCTATGGCAAAGGCAAGGTATGCCCGGAAGCTGGCTCGAAGCTCGCGGCGCGGCTGGTACCCAAAAAGCCTGGTGGCGAGAAGCCCAAGTGCCTCACCCTGGACGATCTCGGCGACGTCTTCGCCAAGAGCCGCGACGCAGGCGAGCTCGAAGAGGCATTCAAGGGCTGGCACGCGATTGCCCGGCCCATGAAGGACAAGTACGCGCGCTACGTCGAGCTCGCCAACCGCGGCGCCAAAGAGATCGGCTTCGCAGACACGGGCGCGCTCTGGCGCTCCGGCTACGACATGAAGCCCGAGGAGTTCGAGGCCGAGCTCGCCAGGCTCTGGGGCGACGTGAAGCCGCTGTACGACGAGCTGCATTGCTACGTGAACCGCAGGCTCGCCAAAAAATACGGCGACAAGATCGTACCTGCCGGCAAGCCGATTCCGGCACACCTGCTCGGCAACATGTGGGCGCAAGAATGGGCGAACGTCTACGACGTGGTGGAGCCGTACCCAGGCCAAGGCTCGCTCGACGTCACCAAGAAGCTCGCCGCCAAGAAGACCGAGCCCAAGGCCATGGTGAAGATGGGCGAGAGCTTCTTCACGTCGCTCGGCCTCGATCCGTTGCCGGCGACGTTCTGGGAGCGCTCGCTGTTTACCCGGCCGCAGGACCGTGAAGTGGTGTGCCACGCCAGCGCCTGGGACGTGACCTACAACAACGACTTGCGCATCAAAATGTGCATCAAGCCGACCGAAGAAGATCTGGTGACGATCCACCACGAGCTCGGCCACGACTACTATTTCCATGCATACTACAAGATGCCGATGCTCTACCAGCAGGGCGCCAACGACGGCTTTCACGAGGGCATCGGCGACACGCTGGCCCTGGCCATCACGCCGGCCTACCTGAAAAAGATCGGCCTGCTGGACACGGTGCCAAAAAACGACAAGGCCAAGGTCAACGTGTTGCTCAAGCAGGCGCTCGAAAAAGTCGCGTTCTTGCCGTTCGGCTATCTGATCGACAAGTGGCGCTGGGACGTAATGAGCGGCAAGGTCCCCGAGACGCAATACAACGCGGCGTGGTGGG
>JAYUXI010000023.1:0-2207 GCA_043753085.1 Myxococcales bacterium
TCAGGCGGCCTGCACCGAGATCAGCCGGAACGCGTCCACATCCATCAGGCCGCGGTCGGTGAGCTTCAGCGAAGGAATCACCGGCAGACTCAAAAACGCCAGCTGCAGGAACGGCTCCGGAACGATGCAACCGATGCCGTGGCTGGCCGCGCGCAGCGCCCGCAGCGACGTCGCCACGTCGTCCGGGGAGGCATGGGTCATCAGGCCGCCGAACGGCAAGGCGAGCTTGGCGAGCACCACGCCGTCTTTCACCACGACGAAGCCGCCGCCGAGATCGGCCAGCGCGGCCAAGGCCGCACGCATGTCCGAGGTGGAGTCGCCCACGACGATGAGGTTGTGGCTGTCGTGGCCGACGCTCGACGCGATGGCGCCGCGCAACGGGCCAAAGCCGGTGACGTAGCCGTTCGATGGCTTGCTGCCGTGGCCGTGGCGCTCGAGCACGGCCAGCCGACAGACGCCTTCGGCGTCGTGCGGGAGCACGTGGCGGTCGGTGAGAATGCGCCCCGCGCGCACGCCGATCACATGCACCATACCGGTCGGCCCTTCGAGATCGCGGGGCTCCGGAATCACTGCGTGCACGGTATTGTCCGGTGCCCGCAGCGGCGCGTCGAACGACATCTCGGCGACGTCGATCCCGCTCTTGTATACTGCATACAATGCACACGTATTTACGTCGTCGAGGACGACCAAATCGGCGCGATAGCCCGGCGCGAGCGCACCGACCGGAGTGAAGCGGCTGGAGCTGGCCATGCCGTAGTGCCGCGCCACGCTCCACGAAGCGGCGCGATACGCGACCTCGGGCGCGACCCCGCGGACGATCGCGCCGCGGATCAGGTAGTCGAGATGGCCTTCGTCCTGGATGTCGAGCGGGTTGCGGTCGTCGGTGCAGAAGCCCACGCTGGTGGACGTGGCAAGCGTGAGCAGCGGCGCCAGCGCGTCCAGATCCTTGGCCACGCTGCCTTCGCGGATCCACACGGCCAGGCCTTTCTGCAGCTTCTCGCGCGCTTCGCCAAGCTCGGAGCTCTCGTGGCAGCTGGTGATTCTGGCCGCAGCATACACCGACAGATCCCGGCCGCGGAGCAGCGGGCAGTGGCCGTCCTTCGGCGTGCCGTCGAACAGGGCCAGCTTGGCGATCATGGCGGGATCGGCGCCAAGCACGGCAGGCACGTTCATGACCTCGGCCAGGCCGAGCGCGTGCGGGTGGCCGCGCAGCGACGCGAGCACGTCGGCGCCGAGGATGCCGCCGCCGTTGGTCTCGAAGTCGGTGGCGGGCACGCACGAAGACACCATCACCTGCAGATCGAGCGCGAGGTGCTCGGCCTGCTCCAGAAAGTACGCGATGCCTGGCTTGCCCATCACGTTGGCGAGCTCGTGGGGATCGCAGACGGCGGTGGTGGTGCCCTTCGGCAAGACCGCGCGCTGGAAGTTTTGCGGCACGAGCAGCGAGCTCTCGACGTGGACGTGCGCGTCGACGAAACCCGGCACCACCGCCCGGCCCTTCAGGTCGACCTTGCGCTTGGCTGGCAGGCCCGGCTCGACGCCCACGATGGCGCCTTCGAACACGGTGAGATCGGCCGAGTAGAACTGGCACGAGAACACGTCCAGAACGCGTGCATTCTGCAGCACAAGATCGCTCTCGAGACGGCCTTGGGCGGCGAGGATGCGCCGTTCCAGGCGCGCGTGGGTGTCTTCCATGTGGTCGAGTGTAGCCATGTAGTGGCGGCGGCGCTTTCTGATACCTTTGCAAGCCATGCGTACTTCGTTCGGGCTCTCCGCGGTTGCTCTGACCTTCGTGCTGGCGGCCGGCTGCGGCGGCGACGATCTGCCGGAGTCGGCCGACGATCGCAGCGAGATCGAGACCGGCTCGTCGTCGGGCGGCGAGACGAGCAGCAGCTCTTCCAGCGGCGGCTCGAGCGGCAACGAAGAGCTCTGCAAGGCCACGTTCGTGTGGCTACAGAAAGACGCGTACAAGGAGACCGGGGGCCGCACCACGGATCTGTGGCCGCCGCACACCACCACGGCGCTCTCGATCCAGTGCGACGGCAACGTGGCCGAAACAGCCTTCATGGCCAACCACGGCAGTGAGCCGGGCTCGAAGGATGCAAAGGGCAACGATTTTCTGGCCGAGACCCGCCGCCTCGAGGTCACCGGTACCCGCACGCAGCTGACCGAGCTGCTCGCGACGTACCGCGCCTGCGAGTGCGAGC
>JAYUXI010000024.1:0-5523 GCA_043753085.1 Myxococcales bacterium
ATGGCACATCCCTTCCACCATCCCTTTCCGTGGAGCATTCTGATGAGATTCCTACGTTCCTTGCTGACTGCCGCCGCCCTGTCCGGGGCTCTCGTTCCCGCCATGGCCCACGCCGACGCCCTGCCGCCCGATGCGTGCCTCTCGACCGACGTCGGGAAGGCTTGCTCCAACGCCGGCGCCGACGCCGACGAGAGCGGCACCTGCATCACTGCAAAATGCAGCAGCCCCCGTCCCGACGGCGCCTCGGTCGAGTCCGACTGCGGGCGCTGCGAGGGCAAAGCCACCGGATCGTCGAGCAGCGGCGGCTCTTCGGGCGCAAGCAGCAGTGGCGCGACCATCAAGCCCGGCGGCACCGAAGACGCCGAAGGGGGTGGCTGCAGCACGTCGCAGAAGCGAGACAGTCTGGCCGGCGGCGGCATGCTGGCCCTCGGCCTCTTGGCGTTGGCGTGGAGCCGGCGCACGCGCGGCTGAACGATGCGCGATGGAGCCCGAGCCTTGCAGCTGACGGACGCGGCCGCAATGCCGTTCGACCGCGCTCGCCGCGGGCTGCTTGCGCTCGTGACCCGCAATCGACATGTGGCGCGCGCGCTGGGAACCCGCGACGTGCGCGTCCCGCTGCTCGCCTCCGTGCAGATTGCACTTTTATTCGTAGTGGCGGCCGTGGTGCCGGTCGCAGCATTCGTGGTGGGTCCGCTGGTGCTCGGAGTGCCCCACCTCGCCAGCGACGTTCGATACCTCCTGGTCCGCGCGCGGGTACCTCGGGCGCTCGTGGTCGGTAGCGCATCGAGCGCGGCGGCGCTGCTGGCGTTGCGAGGGCTCGCGCTGGCCCGCCACGGCGTGCCGCACTCGGCCATGATCGAAGCTGGGCTCGGCGTCGCCTGGGTGGCGGGCGCGTTCTGGTGGGGCGCCCGCGAGCGCGGGCTCCACGGCGCCATACAGGTGCTGGTACTCGCTGCGTTCTGCGCGCTGGGCGCGTGGATGGTCGGCCACGCGGGCCTCGCACGTCTGTTGCTTGCGCATGGCCACAACGTGATCGGCATCGCCATCTGGTTCGTGTGGTTTCGTCGCCACAAGCGGTTCGCCTTGGCCCCGCTCGCGGCCATCGCGCTCGGCGCCGCCGTGCTCGCGTTTGGGCTGGCGCTGCCCACCACCCTGCGATTGCAGGGCGACCAGAGCCTGGGGCTGGCGCTCGGCAGCATCGCCCGGGGTCTTGCCCCTGGCCTCCCGCCACACGCGGCCGCGGCCGTGGCCACGTCGTTCGTCTTCTTGCAGTCGGTGCATTATGCAACATGGCTGGTGTGGGTGCCGCAGGAAGAGTTGCCAGGCCAGGGCACGTTTACGTTTCGCATGACCGGACGCGCGCTGGTTCGCGATTTCGGGCCGCGGCTTCTGGCGAGCTTTGCCGTCGCCTGGGGGGCGTTGGCGCTGTGGGGCTGCATTCGGCCGCTCGCAGCGCTGCAGGCGTATGTCACCCTCGTTTCGTTCCATGCGTACTTCGAGCTCGCGATGTTCGCGTACCTCGTCACGCGCAGCCGGCGGCGGGCCGCGTGGTCTTGACCGGCTACGAGGCGGCGTGGGCACGCTTCTTCGCGCTCACTACGCTGACCGAGCTCGCGGTGGCCGTGCCCCTTCTTGGCCTTTGCCGCCAAGGCGCCGCACGCACGCTCCTCGCGGTAGTCGTTGCCAACTTCGCCACGCATCCATTCGTATGGTTTTTTCTGGCGAGGCTTGGTCTGTCGCGGCTTTCGCTCACGCTGGTGGCCGAGCCATGGGCGCTCGGCTTCGAGGCGCTGATCTACGTGCTGGTGTTTCCGGCGCTGCCTCGCTCACGGGCAGTCGCCGCCAGCGCGCTCGCCAACGCGGCGTCGTTCGGGCTCGGGATTTTTGCCGGACCCTGGCTGCTTCGCGTGTAGTGCCGCCGCCGTCAGCGTCTGCATCAACAGCTCGGCCCACGGTGGGCTTGGGCACGATGCGGGCGCGCAGCGTGCTGGCCGAGGCCAACACGCCAGCGTAGCGGCTCTCCCGCAGCAGGTCGCGCAGCAGGTCGACGCGTCCGTACGCGACGAGTTCGAGGAGCTCAGGCTCGCCGCTTAGAACCGCGAACATCGACGCGAGCCATGCGACTCTCCATCCCAAAAGGTGCGGGCGCCGATGGCGGCAACATCACCAGGCTCAACCGCTTCTCCTATCAGCTGCCCTATGCCAAGCAGGACGCGCGCAACGCCTTTCGGCTCGACCTGGCCATGTACGTCGAGGCGGGTGAGGAAGGCGGCTTCGCGTTCGTTGCGATCTACGGAGCTCAAAGGCCGGTCCTGCTCAAGCTCGCGCGGGATGCGGCCGACGCGGGCGGTGGGTACCTTCTTACCCTCCTGGACAACAACACCGGCCCGCTAGTGCCTGCAGTCTCGTTTCGGATCGCCCCGGCCACGTGGACGCAGATCCGCTTGCAGACTAGCCTCCCTACGCCGGTACAAGGAGGGCTCGTCTTCGACATGACGCTTACCGTCGATGGCACGTCGCAGACCACGATCAGTCCGGTGATGCCGGTCGAGAGCTCGATGCGCGTCGAGGTGGGACTCGCCACGACCACCGTGACGAGCGCAGAGTGGGCTATTCGGTACGACGACGTTTTAATCGACGGTGTCGACTGACGGAGCTTCATTGCACGTGCACGTCGACCATCGCCGGTGGTCTCGACGTCCTGGGCGTTCCCTTCAAGCTTGCAAGCCGGTGCAAACTTGGGTTTTCCACGCGCTGATGAGCTGAACGCCACCAGACGCGTTTCGGCGCAGCCCTCGCACCGAAGCCGCACGAAGCGCCGGCAGAGCAGTCCGCAGTGGAGATAGCCCTCCAGCTCCTTGCGCACGAACCTGGGCAGCGCGACTGGTATGGCGCCGTCGTCCACCGCGCCGTACGGCGTCGCGAGGTTGTCCTGCACTACCTGGTACAGCGTCGTCGCCTCCGGCCGCCTTCGCTCGTAGACCAAGGCGCGCGGCTCTCGTTGCCGAACATGTTCGTGCAGTACACGTAGTAGCTCACGCGCCGGCCGCAGCGGTCGATGCCGAATGACTTCTGGTCGCTCGCGGCCCATCACCTTGCTTCTCTTTTGGCCCGCGCTCAGCTCGGTGACGGTCAACGACGCCGCGTCGCACTTGAGGTCGTAGGCGGCGCGCTTCCTCACGACCTCGACGAGGTCGGTCTTGGTGGTGGCGCAGCCCGCGAACGCGGCGGCGGTGGCGAACAGGAGGACGCGAAAGCTGGTGGTCGTGTTCATGGTGCGCACCGTGACAGCCCACGGTTCGCCATGGTGGGACGCATGTCCCTCGCGCGGCGCGTTGCCCCTGACGGTCGGCGCGGCCGGGATCACGGCGCCACTATCGCGCTGCGCGCCCCGTGACCGTCCCGTTGTCGCTGCGCCCGCGCGGCGCGTCATCACGCTCATGCGCCGCGACGAGGCGGCTTCGTTGTCCTACACATCGAAATCAGGCCGAACACACTTTCAGGGTTGTCGGCGATAATTAGCCGGCTATCATCGCCCCATGGCCAAGGCAGTGAACGGGTGGCTGGGCATGTCGCTCGTGCAGGCAGCGAGGGCGCACCGCCTGCGCGTGGCCGCTGGCCTGACGAAGCTGGGGCTTCACATCGGGCAGGACCTGTTGCTCATGCAGGTGTGGGGCGCGGATGGCGTGCCCCAAAGCGAGCTCGTCAAGCGTCTCGGTGTCGAGCGGCCCACGATCACAAAGATGCTCGCGCGCATGCAGCGCGCTGGGCTCGTGCGGCGACACCGCGACGCGCACGATGCCCGCGTGTGGCTCATCGCGGCCACGCCCAAGGGCGAGGCGCTGCGGGCCCCGGTCGAGGCGCTGTGGGCCGATGTCGAGGGCGCGCTTGTTCGGGGCATGAGCCGGGCAGGCAAAGACGCCGTGGGGGCGGCGCTGCTGCGCATGCGCGACAACTTGTAACGTTCGTCAGGGCTGCGCGCGTGCCGGAGCGCGCGGCTATATAGTTAGCCGGCTAATCAAAAAGGAGCAGAGGATGTTAAGACAGCCAACAACGCAAGTGATGGTGGTGGGCGGCGGCGGCACGGCTGGGCGCGCCTACGTCGCCGCGTTCCGAGCAGCGGGCCACAACGTCACCGCCACTGTGCGGCCAGGGGCAAACGCCAGCGATCTGAAAGCATTGGGCGCAAAGGTCGTCGAGGTCGACCTGCACGACGCCGCCGCCGCACGGAGCGCCGTCGGCGACGCGGGCTTGGTCGTGATTGCTTTGATGGGCCGCGGTCCCCAACCGGCTGCGGACGAGCAGCTCATCACCAACAATGTGCTCAGCGCCGTCGAGGCCAACGCCAGCGTGGGCGGCGGCGTCCGTCACGTCGTGTACACATCCGTTCTGCGCGCCGATGTTCCAAGCGGCGTCGCGCACTTCGACGTGAAGGCGGAGCTCGAGGCAGCGGTGCGGCGCGTCGCACCCGCCCATACGATTTTGCGCCCTTGTACTTTCATGGACGGCCTCACGGCGCCTTGGTTTCGCGCGAGCATCGACGAGCACAGCACCCTCATGAGCCCCATCGCCAAAGGCGCGCTCATCTCCTACGTGGCCGCGCGCGACGTCGCTGCGCTGGCGGTGCGCGCTTGGACCGACCCCCGTCTCGTCGACCGGACCATCGATCTCGGCGGACCGGAGGCGGTGACCTATGAGCGCGTCCTTGGCCTGCTGAGCTCGATGACCGGCAAGGAGGTGCAATACCGTCAAGTACCGATCGCCGACGTCGAAGCGCGCATGGGGCCGGACATCGCCGCCATGATCCGCATGTTCAACACGCGGGGCTTCGCGATCGACATGACGGGAGCCGCGTCCGCACTGGGCCTCCGGCTCACGACGGTGGAAGAGCTGCTCCACGCCGCTTATGCAGCGCGGACCACGGCTGGTGACCAATGAACTTAGGCATCCAAGGCAAGCGCGTCCTCGTCACCGGAGCTAGCCGCGGCATCGGCCGCGCACTCGCACTCGCTTTCGCGCGTGAAGGCGCGCAGCTGGCGATCACGTTTCACACCGACGAGGCAGGGGCCGCCGAGACGATCGCCAGCGCTGGCGGCGGCGAGATGGTGCGCCTCGACCTGGGCGACGCCAATGCCATCGACGCAGGGGCGGCCCGCCTCATAGATCTGTGGGGTGGCATCGACATCCTCGTCAACAACGCGGTGTCCTGGCCTGGCTTCCCCCAGCCGGGGGAACGTTTCGAGACCGCGCCCGTGGAGCGCTTTCGAAGCTCCCTGCGCGCGAACCTCGAGGGTCCCTACCTGCTCACGCGCGCGCTCGTGGGCCCGATGCGCCACGCCGGGTGGGGGCGCGTGGTCCACGTGTCGACGGGGCTCGTCGAAGACGGCTTTGCGGGGGCGTCATCGTACGTCGCAGCGAAATCGGGGCTGCACGGCTTGACGCGAACCATGGCGCGCGAGCTTGCGCCGGCAGGCATCCTGACGAACCTCGTGATGCCCGGCTTCACGACCACGGAGGGCAAGG
>JAYUXI010000025.1:0-2204 GCA_043753085.1 Myxococcales bacterium
GTGCCCACCGTACTCGCCAACCTCTCGCTGTACAGCTCGGAAGCGCGCGCGGTTCGCGCCTTGCCCAAGCTCGTCGCCGAGCTGCGCGAAGGCCTGGGAGATGCGCTCGTGGGTCGCCTCGTCGTGCAAGACTCGTGGCAAACCACCGAGCGCAGCGCGCTGGTACCTTACGCGGATTGGACGCCCAGCGAAGCCAACGCGCTCCACGTGATCGAGCCCACGCGCCTGACGCCGCGCAGCCAGCTCGGATCCGACCTCGAGCCAATGCGCCTCGTCGTGCGCCTCGAGCGCGACGAATGGTGGGCCACCGCGACCCGTCCTGGTCATTCCGGCAAGCGCGAGATCGTCCTCGCCTGGCATGCCGAAAACGCCGTGTGCGCCGAGCGCGCAGCGGGGCGAAACTGGCTGCTCGGCTTCTTCGACTGACATGAGCGCGCGCATCCGCCTCGACGCATCGTCCCGGATGCCCATCGAGTCCGACGCCGAGGCGCCGGAGCTCGAGTCGCTGCTGTCCGAGCTCGCGGGCACGTTGCAAACACGTCGTTCGCGGTACGTCGAGCTGACCGCGCGCAGCTGTTTCAGCTTCCTGCGCGGCGGCTCCCGGCCCGAGACGCTGGTACGCGTCGCCAAGCTGCTCGGCTACGACACGATCGCCATCACCGATTTTGGCGGCATCTACGGTGCCGTGCGCGCGTGGGAGGAAGCCAAAAAGCAGGGCGTGCACCTGATCGTCGGCGCCGAGCTCGTGCTCGCCGGTTCCGGCCAGCGCCTCACGCTTTTGGTGCAGAATGCACAAGGATACGGCAACCTCTGTCATCTGCTCACGCGCGCCCACGCCGGCCGCCGTCCGTGGACCGCCGAAGCGCGCGGCGCAAAGTCGGGGACCGTGCCCGATCCGGAGCTCCGTCTCGAAGACATCGTCGGCCACGGGCAGGGGCTCGCCGCGCTGCTCCACGCGCCGTACCTGCACGGCGGGCCGGGCCTCACGCTCCTCCACACCGAGCTCGGCGCGCGCCTGTCGCTGGCCCTGTGCTTCCACAAAGACGGCCACGATCGCGAACGGTTCGTGCAGGCCACCGACGTGTCGCGGCGCTTCGCCATTCCCGTCGTCGCCACCGGCGACGTGCGCTTCGCCACCCGCGAAGACAAGGAGCTGTACGACGTGCTGCAGTGCATCCGCGAGAAGACGCCGATCGCCAAGGCCGGGCGACGCCTTTTGCCCAACACCGAAGCGCGGCTCAAGACCGAAGACGAGATGCAAAAGGCGTTCGGCCGCCACCCCGAGTGGATCGATCGCAGCCGCGCCATCGCCGACACCTGCACGTTCACCTTCGCCGACCTGAAAATCCGGTTTCCCAGCGAGGTCGGGGCGGGGGAGTCCCCGAACGACGTGCTGCGCCAGCGCACGTACGAAGGCATCGCCCGGCGCTACCCGGGCGGCGCACCGGAAAAGGTGCGCACTCAGGTCGAAAGCGAGCTCGCACTCATCGCCCAGATCGACGTGGCCTCGTACTTTCTCAGCGTGGCCGAAATCGTGCAGATTGCACGCGACAAGAACATCTTGTGCCAGGGCCGTGGCAGCGCCGCCAACAGTGCGGTCTGCTATTGCCTCGGCGTCACCGCCGTGGATCCGGTCCGCGGCAACCTGCTGTTCGAGCGGTTTCTCTCCCTTGAACGCCGGGAGCCCCCGGACATCGACGTGGACTTCGAGCACGAGCGCCGCGAAGAAGTCATCCAGGCCATCTACGAAAAGTACGGCCGCGATCGCGCCGCCATGGTCAGCGAGATCATCTCGTACCGTGCGCGCAGCGCCGTGCGTGACGTTGCGAAGGTGTACGGCTTCACCGACGACGAAGCCGGGGCCCTCGCCAAGGGCATGAGCCCGTGGGGCAGGATGGTCGACTCCCGCGGCGTCGCCGATTCCCAGAACGTGCACGATCCCAGCCGGCTCGCCGCGCACGACGGCGAAGCGCGCCTTGGGCACGTGCTCGACGTCGCACGGCGGATCCAGGGGTATCCGCGCCATCTGTCGATTCACGTCGGCGGCTTCGTGGTGTCGGCCGCGCCGCTGTCGGAGGTGGCGCCGGTCGAGCCCGCGTCCATGGCCCACCGCACCGTCATCCCCTGGGACAAGGACGACCTCGACACGCTGGGCTTCTTCAAGCTCGACGTGCTCGGGCTCGGCATGCTGTCGGCCATCCGCC
>JAYUXI010000026.1:0-13017 GCA_043753085.1 Myxococcales bacterium
CTTGACCACTTTGCCCTCTTCGAGGGTTTGCAGGGTCTGCGCCTTGATCTCGTGACGCTCTTTCTCCAAGAGCTCCCGACGAGAGAGCACGATGTTGCCCCGGCGCTCGTTGAACTTGATGAACTTGAAGCTGAAGGTCTGACCGATCAGCTTGTCCAAGTTGCGGATGGGGCGAAGATCGACCTGGCTACCCGGCAAGAACGCCTTCACACCGCCGCGGATGGTGACCGAGAGGCCGCCCTTCACGCGCTGGGTGATGGTGCCTTCGACGAGCTCGTTGTTCTTGAACGCGAGGACCAGCTCTTGCCACACCTTGGCCTTGTCGGCCTTTTCCTTGGAGAGGATGACGAGTCCGTCGTCGTTCTCGCGGCTCTCGACGTAGACCTCGGTCTTGTCGCCGGGCTTGACGTTGATCTCGCCCTTCTCGTCCATGAACTCGGAGAGGGGGATGACGCCTTCGCTCTTGCCGCCGATGTCGATGACGACGTTGTCGCGCTGGACCGCAACGATCGTACCGGTGACGATTTCGCCTTCTTTGCCGAAATCGCCGCCCTCCAGGCTGTCTTCGAAGAGAGCTGCAAAGCTCCCCGCCGCGCCGAACGCGGACTTGTCCGAGGTTACTTCCTGAATGCTTGCCATGAGTGTTTTACATTGCCTCATCGCGGCGTCCCGAGCTGGATAGCTCGAAGGCCGCGTCTTTCTCCCACGCGCTGCAAAGAGCCCGGGGGCGCCGGTCCTAGCTCACCCTGCATCTCGAGTCAAAGGCTGGACCGAGGCTGCGTTCGGTGCTGGGTCGGGGCCGGATCGATCGCCGGCACCCGCAGCGCATCGCCGACGTCGCCGCGGAGCACGACCCGCAACGTGACGCCGCGGCGTTCCAAGGACGCCAGCCGCTGCTGCGGATCCTCGCGCGTGCGACTCCAGGCGGCCAGCACGCGGACGGCCAGTGGCTCGGCTTCTTCGGCGGCGGCCGCCGTGTCGTACGTGGCGATCACGTCTATGGCGTTCTGGCGGCGCTGCTTGGTCATCTCCACGCGCGCCAGCCCTTCGGCCAGCGGCGCCAGCGGACCGGCACGGAGCTTGGGGATGGTGCGGCGGAGCGATGCACCCACGTACGTGGCTTGCCACACGACGCCGTCCGCCGCCGGATCGGTCGGGCCTCGGTCGTGGCGCCGCAGCGCGGCCTCGGCGTGCGCGATGGCACGCCGACCCGCCGCCACGAACCAGAGCCGCCGGTCCAGCAGGTAGAGCCGCCGCGGGGCCGCGGCGTCGCGATCGCGAAAGCACGGTACCGGCAGCTCACCTTCGCAGCGCACCAGCAAGCGCTCGCCGTGCTCGTCGACCACGTCGTCCGGACCGAGCGCGGTCGGCGCGCCCTGGATCGCCATGCCCACGTCGGTACCAGCCGCATCACGCGACGTGGCGAGGCGCACGCGCTCGCTGGCGACCAGAATCTTGCCCAGCCCCACCGAAGCGCCTTCCGCCTCGGCCGTAGCCAGCGAGAGCCCCTGCCCTTCCCGCGCCAGCTCCTGCGGTTGCATCACCAGCCGGAAGTCTGCTTCCGGCAAAAACAGCGACGCGCTGGCATCGGTGCGCGCCGGCGCCGGCGGCGCAACAGGCGTTCCGCCACACGCCACGAGCAGCGCGGAGCACGCTGCCCGGACGATCACGCGCCTTCCTTTTCGCGGGCGAGCTTGCAGAGGGCGAGCACCACGTCGTCCTCGGTGAGCTCCGACGAGTCCACGAGCACGGCGTCGTCGGCCCTGCGCAACGGCGCAACCTCGCGCTGCTCGTCGGCTTCGTCGCGGGCCTTCACGTCGGCCAAGGTTTCTTCGAACGTGACCGTGGCGCCCTTCGCGTGCAGCTCGGCCCAACGGCGCCGCGCACGGACCTCGGACGATGCAGTGAGAAACACCTTCAGGTCCGCGTTGGGAAACACCACGGTGCCGATGTCTCGGCCCTCGAGCACGACGCCCCCTTGCGCCGCCTGGATGCGTTGCAGCTGCAACAAAGCATCGCGCACGCGGGAGATGCGGGCGACCGCACTGGCTGCGAGCGAAACCGCAGGCGTGCGGATGTCGGCGGTGATGTCGCGGCCGCGCAGTTGCACCGTGGTGCCTTTGGCGTTGCGCGTGCGCGAGCTCGGGGGTGGCATCGGCGTGTCGCAGTCGGGCGCGGGGGGCCGCACGCTGCGCGCCATGCCTTCGCGGACCTCGAAGCACAGCGCGCCTTCTTCGACCAGCTGTTCGGCGAAAGCGCCGAGCGTTTCTTGCTCGTCGAGGGCAATGCCTGCCTCCATGGCCGCGAGCGCAACGGCCCTGTACATGGCGCCCGTGTCCACGCGGACGTAGCCAAGACGTTCGGCGAGCCGCGCGGTGACCGAGCTTTTGCCCGCGCCGGCGGGCCCATCGATGGCGATGACGAGCCTCTTCATGGCGGCGCAGCATGCCACAACTCGTGGCTCATTTTTGCACGATGACGACTCGCTTGTCGTCGCGCCAGGAGACGTAGCCTTCGTCGGTGCGCGAGCCCCAGAAGCTGGTCCACGACAGCTCGCGGCGGCTCGAAGCGCGGTACGCCAGCACCATGGGCGAGACGTCGCGCAGAAAGAGCATGCTCGACGCCAGCCGAAAGCCGCCGCCCGGCAGCGGATAGAACGCGAGCACGAAGCTGTGGCGGTTCGACCGGCCGGTGAGCACCACCAGCTCGACACCGCGCTCCGGGCTCCACAGGATCGGCGCGCTGGTGAACTTGATGCCCTCGCGCGACGTGTCCGAGCGTGCGTACGCCTGCGACGCCGTCTCGGCGGTCAAAAAGCGCACGCCCTCGCCGATGCGCGCGAGCTCCGGCGTCTTGGCGATCAGCGCGCCGAGCTCGGCGTCGTCCATCTTGAAGCTGCGGAATGCTGGATATTCGACGATCTCGGGCAGCTTCGCCGGGGCTTGCGACGCGCCGTAACAGCAACGGAACGTGGCGCCCGCGATCGCCTCTGCGACGCCGCCGCGGCGCGCGCAGCGGTGCGAGCCGGTCTCGCTCTTCCAGTCCTGCGGCAGAGGGATGGCGCCGCGCAGGCTGCCCGCAGTGAGCTCGCGGGCGACGCCCATGCCGCGCACGCCGTAGCCCGACGCGCAGGCGGCCGGATCCTTTTCGCAGGTGACGTCCCAGGATTCGCCGCTGGAGTACGCCTCGAGCTCGGGGCCGCGGCACGCGCGCTCCCACTCCCACTCGCTGCACACCCGACCGCTGCGCTCCTTGCAGGCCTCGGCGGCTTCGGCCGCAGACGCTGCCGGCTTGGCCGCGGTGCCGACCACGCCGGGGTACGGCAGCACGTCGATCGAGAAAGGTGCAAGATCCATATTCACCAGCGCGGGCTCGGACAGCGGATCGCGGCCGTCGTCACCGGGGGTGCTGCCAGCGGGATACGCGCCGCCCGGAATGTCGACTTTGCCGCCCGCCGCCGGCGAGTGCTCGCGTGGCGGCTTGCGTGGCGACAGCCGCAGCGCCTCGACCGCTCCTTCGATGCTGCCGGCCCCGGCATCCGCAACGGCGGGCGACGTGGGCGGCGCCTCGCTCGGCGCCGGAGCGATCTCTACCGCGCCCACCTCGGTGGCAGTTTCGGGCTTCTTGCACGCGGCCAGGATCGCGGCGCACGCGAACGTCGCGAGTCTCACGGTTCGTGACGAGCGATGGCCACGATGGCCGCCGCGATGCTGTCTTCTTGCGGGACGCTGGCGCGTTCGAGCGCGTCGGCCAAGCCGATGCCGGGAATGTGCGCACCCGCGAGCAGCTTCGGGGGCGCGTGCAGGTGATAAAATAGCTCTTCGACAGTGCGCCGCATGAGGTGCTCGCCGAAGTTGGTGATCTCGGTCTCTTCGTTGACGAAGAGTACGCGGTTGGTCTTGGTGACGCTGGTCTTGATGGCGTCCCAGTCGTACGGGGCGAGGCTCCGCAGATCGATGACCTCGGCCTCGATGCCGTGCTGCTTGGCCACCAGGTCGGCGGCGCGCACCGACATGGGCAGCGTGCGCCCGTACGTGACGATGGTGACGTCCTTGCCGGCGCGCGAGATCTTCGCCTTGCCGATCGGCGTGAACGCCGTCTCGAGCTGGGGCCAGCTCGGCGTCCACTGGCTGCGATCGCCGAGCGGCGCGTCGATGGCCTTCGAAAGAGCCTTGTCGTCGTCGGGCTCGCCAGGAATGCGTTCGCCGGGGCCCGACTTGACTCGAAGCAGCGCCTTCGGTGCGAGGAACATGACCGGGTTCGGATCGACGATGGCCGAAAGCAGAAGGCCGAACGCGTCTGCCGGGTTGGACGGCATCACGATCTTCCAGCCCGGGATGTGGGTGGCCGTCGCATCGAACGAATGCGAGTGGTACAGGCTGCCGCGGATGCCGGAGCCCACCGGCGTCATGCACACCATCGGCACGTGCCAGTCGCCATTCGACGCCCAGTGGGTGTTGCCGGCGATCTTCAGCAAATCGATGGTGTTGTAAATGTAGTCGCAGAACTGGATCTCGCAGACCGGGCGCTGGCCGGCCAGCGCGAGCCCAATCGCCGTGCCGATGATACCGCGCTCGTCGAGCGGCGAGTTCCATGCGGTCTTCAAGCCCTGCGTCTGGGTAAATGCGCCGCCGAGCGGCGGGCCGATGTCCTCGCCGAAGATGTCGGTGACGCCGAGCCGTTCTTCGCCGACGTGGAGTGCCATGCGGATCGCTTGCACGAGGGTTGCCATGGGATGTTCCTACGAGCGCGAGTGGGAAGTGGGGAAGCCGCCGGAGGCGGACCCGGAACCGTGGGGAGAGTCCGGTGCGAACACGTGATCGAAGATGGTGTCGCCGGTGGGCATGGGCTCTTGCACGACCTTCTTGGCAGCGGCGAGGAGCTCTTCGGTCATGCGCTTGCGCATCTCGTCCATGGTGGCGCGGTCGAGGACGCCGCGCTCTTCGAGGCGGGCCTCGAACTGCACGAGGCAGTCGAGCTCGTCCTTCACGGTGTTGGCGCCGGACGCCGACGAGTGGCCGCGCAGACGGGACACGTTGGCCTCGAGCAGGAACGGCCGGCGCTCGGTGCGCACGTACTCCATGGCGCGGCGGAGCGCGTGGTACGAGACCTCTGGATCGTTGCCGTCGATCACCTGCGTGGCCATGCCGAACGCCTTGCCGCGATCGGCGACGTGTCGCTCGCCGTGCTGGCCTTCGTACGGAGTGCTGATGCCGTAGCGGTTGTTGGTCACGATCATGAGCACCGGGAGCTCGGCGCCGCGCCGCGAGGACCACACGAGGCACGTGGCGAAGTCGCCTTCCGCTGTGCCGGCGTCGCCGCCTTGCACGATGGTGATGCCGCGGCCACCGTGGCGCTTCTGCGCGAGCGCGGTGCCAGGCGCCATCGAATACTGGACCTCGATCGGCGACGAGATCGGCACGACGTTCCACTTGTGGATCGACGCATGCCCCGCGAAGTTGCGGCCGCCCGAGTACGGGTCGGTGGCGGTGTTCTTCATCTGCCGGAGCGCGTCGACCGGATCCGCTCCCATCGCCAGCAACGTGGCGCTGGAGCGATAGTGCAGGTGCAGGTAGTCGAACGCCGGCCCCTGGCCCTTGTGCACCAGCATGCCGAGCGGCACGTTGAAAGCTTCTTCGCCGGGACCCCCGATCCAGAAGTAGCCGTCACCTTGCTGGTACATGGTGATCAGTCGGTCTTCGAGCACGCGTCCGCGCAGCATGATTTCGTGCATGCGGCGAAGCAGCTCGGGAGCCAGTTCTTCGCGCGGCGCCGATCCGTTGACTTCGAGCTGGGTGGTCACGGCCGCGGACCCTACTGGCGCCGCCGGAATCTTCCTAGTGTTTCTCGCCGATCCGTGTTGCATGCGCGGGGATCGGCGTGCCCTCGTCGGTCACCTTCCCTGTTCTTGCACCGGGCCCGATGCCGCTCCCGCCCATCACCTACCAGCCCATCGGGGTGTACCGCCAGGACACGCACCGGCAAAAAGCCGACGTGCCGCGCCAGGGCGTGCTTGCCAGCGGCGCCGGCCACGTCGACCTCGAGCGCCGCACCGGCATCGACCACGCGCTCGGCGGCCTCGGGCTTTGGTCGCGCATCTGGTTGGTGTTTCACTTCCACGAGGCCGGCGCGTTCCGTCCCACCGTGTGGCCACCACGCAGCCAGGAAAAGCGCGGCGTGCTCGCGACACGTTCGCCGCACCGACCCAACGCGATCGGGCTGTCGGCGGCGCGGCTGCTCGCGGTCGACGTCGCAAGCTTGCGCCTGCACGTGGCCGAGGCGGATCTGCTCGACGGCACCCCGATCCTCGACGTGAAACCGTACGTGGCCTACGCCGACGCGTTTCCGGACGCGGGTGACGGGTGGCTGGCTCCGGCCGATCCGCTCCCGGCGTGGACCGTGCGTTTTGCTCCGCGGGCCGAGGCCTGCCTGGCCTGGCTCGAGGCGCACGGTACTGCGCTGCGCGAGCCGCTGACGCGCGCGCTGGCGCTTGGTCCTACCCCGCAACCGTACCGCCGGATTCGCACGCGCGGCGATGCTCGCGAGCTGGCGCTGAAAGAATGGCGGGCCGCCTTCGAAGAACGTGCAGATCGCATGCTCGTCGTCCGGGACCTCGAGTCGGGGTATCGGCCCGCACAGCGCGAGACCGATCCGGCCCTGGCGCTGCACCGCGACTTCGAAGCATTCCGGGCCGCGCTGCGCTGATCGGCGCTGTCCTGGAACAGCGGAAACGACGCGAGCTGCACGGACGCCGCTCGTTCGTCCCGCGTGCAGCCGCCGCTCGTGCGGCTCAGCCTTCGGCGCCGGCTGCGGCAGGCGTGAGGTAGGCCGCGGCTGGTACGAACACCTGCTCGGGGTAGGCGCCGCGCTGCTCCAGGCTGCTGCCGCCGAACGGGAACCCGTGATCGCCGAACACGTACACGAGGTGGCGCTTTTTCGGGTCGAGGTCGGCCATGAAACCGGAGACCGCGTGGGCGGCGAGCTCGGCGGCCTCCTCGACGTCGCCGAGCAAAGCCGAGCCGCGGAGCCGCGTCTCGACGACGTCGAGCTTGAACAGATCCCTGGATCCTGCACGGATCCGCCGCACGCTTTCCGCCGTGCGCTCACGCATCACGTCTTCGAGACTGGGCGGCTCGTGCTCCATGGCCAGGGCTTCGGGGCCGCGCGAGAGGACCTCGAGCTGGCGTGCGGTGGTCGCTGGCAGGGCTGCGCAGAGCATCTCTTCGGCGGCGCATTCGAACGCGCCGCGGAGGATGTGGTTCATTCGGTTGCCCACGTCGGAGCGCAGGCAATCGACCAACAGCAGAACCGGCCGGGCGTCGTGGACGCGGGCGACCTTCTGCGCCAGCGTCCACGCGTCGAGCACCATTTTCGGGCGCTTGCTACGCGCCGCGAACGCCTGCGCCGCATCGGTGTAGACGCGGGCGAAGTTGTGGCGGAACTCCTCGAAAGTCTTGCGGGCGCGGGCGTCGGGCTGGCGCGATTCGGGATCGCGCATCAGGTGTTCGGCGAGCGGCAGGTACTCGCGGGTAAACAGCTGCTCGAGCGAGGCGAGCGACTGCGGCCCACGCGCCGACTCGAGCGCCAAGGCGTGCGCGCGCCAGCCGGGTTCGCTCGCGGTCCGCTCCGTCTCGTCAGGCTCGGCAAAGACGCCGGCCATCGCGGCGCGCAAGCCGATGCGCGACGGGCGCAGCTCCTCGGACGCGGCCTCGGCGTCCAGCACTTCGTCGGCTGCCTCGGGGTGGGCGCCGCTCGCAGCAGGCTCCTGGTAGGTCGAGGCCAAGGCGATGAGCCCTTCGAGCGCCGGGCGCGACGCCGCCGGCGCATCTTGCAGAATGGTCGCCATGCTCACGATCTCGACGTAGGCCGCGGACGGCGGCGGAATCACGCCGCGCTCGCCGGTCAACACGGCGAGGCTGGTCGGCGGACCGAACAGCTCCAGGTCGCGGTCTTCCTCGTCGAGAATGAGACGAAGCGGGCTGGCCAACAGATCCCGCAAGGTCAGCGAGTCTTCGCCCTCGAGGCGGCCCTCGTTGCCGGTGAGGAGCGCGAGCCCGTCGATGGCGATCAGGATCTGGCTCTGCGCCGCGTCGTGGACGAGATGAGACAGCATCTCCCAGCTCGGCGTCTTGCGCTTGGCGCCGCGCGCCGGGGCATCGATCAGGCCGACCCGGGTGAGGCATTCGTCCACGGCGCGGCGGATGGCGCCGGCGAGGTTGTGCCGGTCGCGCCGCGTCAACGGGACCCGCACCACCAGCACGCCGGTGAGCTCGGCGATGGCCTGCTCGCGCTCCTGTACGCTGGCGAAGACGGTAGCGGACGGAGAGGCCAGCGCGGCGCGGGTGATGGCCCGCACCGCCGGTTCGTCCGGTCTTGCCATCTCGTGACTCGTTCCGCGGGACTGGTGGGACCGGGTGTCGAAAAAGGTGAGCTCGCGCGCCGCTTCCATGTCTTCAAGAGGTCACAGTCGAAACCGAACGGCCCACTTTTTGGCGAAACGGCCGGCGCGAGCCGCGCGCGAGCCAATGAAAATGCCCCGTTCGCACTCCGGCCCCGTGCATGAACCCCTAGCTATTACGCTAGGTGGGAGACGAAACCGCTCTTCAGGCTTCCGATTTATCCGACCGCGAACGGTAGGTCCGGCGTGCACACCGAGACGGCAGTAGTCCCCCTGGTTCGTGCTTGCAGGGATCCATGACAGAGGTCCGTGAGGCGAACGAGGCCTTCTCACAGTAAGGGCGCCCCCACGCCTTTGCAATACGTCCCGGTCCGCTGTGACGGTCGGGTGAATTCGTGGCCGCCGCATCTGCGGAGTTGATTGACGATCCGCCCCGGCACGCTATGGACAGCCCGTGCTTACCCGACGCTTACTTTCACTCGTTGCGCTGGTCACCACCTGCGGCGTTGCCCCCTTTGCCCTGCTTGCCCTGCTCGCCCTGCAGTCCTGCAGCACCGCCGAGCGCCCGGCGTTCGACGGCGACGACGACGGGAGCAGCTCCGGCGCGCCAGACGCGGCGGCCATCGCCCCACCCGACGGAGGCGGCATCTCGTCCGGCGGGTCGGGCACCGTCGTCACCGGTCCTGCAGAGGTGTTCGTGCACAGCAGCGACACGCTCTACAAGCTCGAACCGGACACCAAAGCCCTGACCAAGGTCGGAAAGTTCGGCGGCGTCACCGGCAGCTTGGTCGACATCGCGCTGAACGCGGACGGCGACATGTACGGCACCACCACCGACGCGCTCTACAAGATCGACAAGACCACCGGCGCGAGCACGAAGATCGGCAAAGGCGGCGCTGGAAAGTACCCGAACTCCCTGTCCTTCGCTCCAAAAGGCACGGTCGAGAGCGACCGCGAGGTGCTCGTGGGCTACCTCGCATCGGACTACATCAGCATCGACCCGGACACCGGCGATACCGCCGTGATCAAGCCGGACGCGCTCGGCGAGGGCCTGGTGTCGAGCGGCGACATCGTTTCGATCCGCGAAGGCGACTTCCTCACGTACCTCACCGTCAAGCCGCTCGACCCTCAAGACTGCACGGGCGAATGCGCCAAGTGCAAAGACAACGATTGCCTCTACGAGGTCGATCCGAAGACCGGCGAGCGGCTCAGCAACCTCGGCACCACCAACCGTACGAGGGTGTTCGGCCTCGCCTTCTGGGCGGGCACGCTCTATGGCATCAGCAGCGACGGCAAGCTCTTCGAAATCGATCCCACGAAGTCGCCGCTGTCTACCGGCGTGAAGAACATCACCATCCCCGGCGGCCTCGGCACCATCGCGTTTTTCGGTGCGGGCTCCACCACGTCGGCGCCGCGCGGCCCGAACTGAGCTGACTCATTCGGGCCGGGCGTGCAGCGCTGCAGCGCGCTCCACCGACGCCAGCACCTGGCGCAGCTCGTCGCTCTTGGCGAGGCCGTTCTTGCGCCAAGCCATCCGGCCCTCGGCGTCGAGCACGACCACCGTCGGCACCGCAACCGCGCCGAAGCCGCTGCGCCCGGCCACCGTGTCCGCGTCGCCGACCGCCACCGGGCAGTGCAGGCCGAGGGTGCTGGCGAAGGCTTCGACGAGCTCGCGGTTGCTGCGTTCGTCGAGCGCGACCAGGTAGTACGAGATCTTCTCGCCGTCGGTTTTGGCCATGACCGACAAGAAGTCGGCTTGGGCTTGGCTCATCATGTCCCAGGTGGCGATGAAGGCGAGCACGGCCGGCCGGCCCTTCGCTGCCTCGGAGCTCACGGCGCGCTGGTCGAGCGAGTCGTACGAGAACTTGATCGGCGCCCCCTGACTTTGGCTCACGCCGACCGGTTGCTCGGCGTTCGTCTTGCCATGGCACGCAGAGAGCAGCAGCGCCGCGAACAAGGCCCTCACGCCGCGACCTCTGGCAGCACGCGCGCCGTGGGCGAGAACAGCTCGACGAACGGCAGCAGCGCTGGACGCAGCGCATCGGGCGCGCGGACCACGGCATGCGCCAGCGCAGACACGGCGTCGGCCAGGGCGACGCCTACGTACTCCGCGGCCAGCGCCCCGGTCGCGAACGGCTCGTAGCGCGCCGACTGCACGCTGCCAGCTGCGCCCAGGTGCACCGTGGCGATCGAGGCGTACTCGCAGCCCAGCGGGCGCACCAGCCGCCACCATGCGCCGTCGGCGTCGACCTTGCGCAGGGCGAACGCGGGCTCGGCGGCGCAGGCCAAAAGTCGGCGCTGCCGACCGGCATCCGTTTCGGCGCCGAACAGCGCCAGCACGCCCAGCCCGATGGGCGCAGAGGCGCGCTTGTCGACTCGCTCCACGCAAGAGATCCAGGCGTCGCGCTCCGCGGCGTCGAGCTGCATGTACGCCACCACCCCGCCCTGCGCAGTACCTGCATCGCGCGACATCGCTTCGAGAAACGTCCGCAGCAGCTCGCTGCCGCCAGGCCGGTCGAACAGGCTCGGCGCGGCGACCCCTGCCTGCGGCGGATTGTCGGACTCGTTCTGGAAACGCACGCGCACACGGTATGGGATGGCAACAGTACTTGACAAGCTTGGCTCGCGCCGTCGACAGTTGGGGTAGTGCCTGCGGACGCTCCGGAAGTCCTCCAGCGCATCGAGACCGAACTCGAGCTCGTGGAGATACTGACGCGCCAGCTCGGCCGGCAGCTGGGTCGTCACGTCGACCCCGACGACCTGCGCTCCGCGGGTCGCGAAGGCCTGTTGCAGGCTGCACGCAGTTTCGACCCCACGCAAGGCGTGCCGTTCCGCCGCTGGGCCAATTTGCGCATCCACGGCGCCATGCTCGATTTCGTGCGTCGGCAGAGCGGGCTGCCGCGGCGCGTGTACCGGGCGGTGCGAGCCCTGGGCGCGGCCGATCGCGTGCACGAGGCGGCCCTCGAGGACGCCACGCCGCAGACGGCCGAGGCGGCCGAGGCCCACCTCGACGAGCTGCTGGCCAAGTCCGCCACCGCGATGGCGATGGGTTTTTTGACGATGGGCTCGACCGAAGGTCTGCAGGTCGAAGAAGACGTGGAAGGTCCCGAGGACACGGCGGCCCGGCGCGAGCTGGTGGCGATCCTGCGGCGCGAGATCGCCAAGCAGCCCGAAGCCGAGCGCGCGCTGCTCGTGCGCCACTACTTCGACGACGTGACGTTCGAAGAAGCCGCGCGCGAAATCGGCCTCTCCAAGTCGTGGGCCAGCCGGTTGCACGCGCGCGCGCTGGAGAACCTGTCGCGCTCCCTGCGCAAGCTGCAAATTGCCTGATCTCTTCCCGCAACCTTTCGATCCGCGCGGTCGACTGGCGCAAGACGAGGTGCAGCATGTCGAGAATCGGAGAGTTTGGCAGTTCCGCGGCGGTTTCCACATCCACCGCCCACACCGAGCAAGCGGTCAAAGCCGCGGCGCCTGCCGCGGGCGAAGGGCCAAGCCCGTTCGCGCGCATCCTGCATGGCCTCGGTGATCAGCTCGAGCGCGGCGAGCACACCATGGATCGCGTAACCCACGCGCGCGGCGGCGCCGAGATGGCGTCGCAGGATCTGCTGGCCCTGCAGGCGGACGTGTATCGTTACAGCGAAGCGGTCGACCTCAGCGCCAAGCTGGTCGACCGCGCGTCCAACGGCGTCAAAACCGTGATCCAGGGCCAGTAGTCGGCTAAGCATGCGGCGTGGGCAAAGAGCGCGTCCTGGTGGCCATGAGCGGTGGAGTCGATTCCGCCGTGGCCGCCGCACGCCTGCTCGACCAAGGCTACGACGTCGTCGGCGTCACCCTGCATCTCTGGGATTATCCGGAAGACGGCGACGCCAAGGCCCACGGGCGCTGCTGCGCCCCGGAAGACCAGTACGACGCGCGCCGCGTCGCCGACTACCTCGGCTTTCCGCACTTCACGTTCGATCGGCGCGAGCTGTTCGAGCGTGAGGTAGTGCAGCCGTTCGTCGCCAGTTACGGCAGCGGCACCACCCCGAGCCCGTGCAGCGCATGCAATCGCACCGTCAAGCTGCGCGAGCTCGGCGTGCTGGCCGACCGCCTGAGCGCTCGCTACGTCGCCTCCGGCCACTACGCCCGCACCGGCGTCGACGCGGACACCGGCGCCACCTTCCTGCGCGCCGGCCTCGATCCGAACAAGGACCAAAGCTACTTTCTGTACGCCACC
The DNA here is from genome assembly GCA_043753085.1 of Myxococcales bacterium. Classification (GTDB taxonomy): domain Bacteria; phylum Myxococcota_A; class Polyangia; order Polyangiales; family Polyangiaceae; genus JAYUXI01. The sequence goes on from JAYUXI010000026.1 coordinate 12,615, forward strand.
GCGCCGGAACTGCTGGCGCGCATGCTGTTCCCGCTCGGCGACAGCCACAAGCCCGAGGTGCGCGCCGAAGCGCTGGCGCGCAAGTTGCCGGGCGCGGCCAAGGGCGAAAGCCAGGAGCTGTGCTTCGTCGGCGCCGGCGCGCACGCGTACACGTCGTTCGTGGAAGACCGGCTCGACGTGAAAAAAACCGGTCCCGTGCTCGACCGCGACGGCACCGTCGTTGGCCAGCACGACGGCATCCACCGCTTCACCGTCGGCCAGCGCAAGGGCCTGAAGATCGCGCTCGGTCGGCCCGTGTTCGTCACCTCCATCGACCCGCAGTCGGGCGCCGTTTCACTGGGCACCGATGCGGATCTGCTGGCCGAGTCCGCCGCACTCGCAGACGTGGTGCTCGCGCCCGGCA
>JAYUXI010000027.1:0-2199 GCA_043753085.1 Myxococcales bacterium
CTCGCCAGCACCGACTGCGAGTCACGCGGCTGCAGCAACGGCCTCTGCATCGAGGCCCCCAGCTGCGTGGCTGCTTTCGGCGGCAAAACGTGCGGCGCAGGCGAGGTGGGCTCGGGCTCCGAGCAGCACGAAAGCTGCTGCACCTCGCTCCAGGTGCCCGGTTACGCCGACCCCGCGCACCCGAACAAGCGCGTGTTTCTCGACAAGTACGAGATCACCGCCGGCCGCATGCGCGCCTTCGTCGAGGCGATGGCGGCGCAGTATGCAGGCCAGCCCAACATCAATGCGTTCATCACTGCCAACCCGCCGGGCGTGTGGCAACCCGGCTGGACCGCGTTCATGCCGAGCAGCACGGACGGCATGATGGCCGACACCCCGAACGGTGGAGCGCACGGCACGGGCTCGGGATGCGGCGACACGTGCAACGTGGGCACCAACTACATTTTCGGCGCGGCACTGTATCAATACACGCACGGGCACAATTGCTACCACGGTGGCACCAATTCTTTTGGCTTCTCGACCTACTGGTACCCAGATGACGTAATGCGAGAGCAAAACGGCGGAAACCCGCGCCTGTACAGCCAGGACATACTGGACTCCAAGTCGCTCAACTGCACACCGTCGGCCATGTACGAAGCCTTTTGCGCCTGGGACGGCGGCCAGCTTGCGACATTCGCGGTGATGGGCGTCGTGGGCACCAACCTGGCTGCAGACGGCAACATCTCCAGTGACGGCAGCCAGCTTGGGGCGTACCCGGTCTTCCCGGCGTACAACAGCGACACCGACGTAGCCAACCGCGTGGCCGCGCCGGGCCGCTACACCGCGGACGCCACCCTCTACAACGGAGCTGGCCCGTGGATGGACCTGCGCGGCAATCTCAACGAGATCATGCTGGACGGAGCAGCGTTCAAGGTTGCCCTTCCCTACGGCGGGCTCGCGGAGGGCAGCGCGCACGCCGGCGGAAATGACGACGAATGGATCTCCCATCCGGAATACAAGGCGGCGATGTCCGGCGGCCGCTGCATGCGCTTCAAGAACTGAGTTGAACAAAGCCACGCGCGTTCGCAGAATGGCGAGGGCGTGAAGAGCATCCTGGTCTTGCAACACGTGGCGCACGAGCCACTCGGCACCCTGCACGCGTCGATTCGCTCCGCCGGTTTCCGCATCCGCTACGTGAACTACGGCCGCGAGCCCCAGGCCAACGTGGACGTGAGCCGCTACGACGGCCTGATCGTGCTGGGCGGCCCGATGGGCGTGTACGAGAGCGACCAGCATCCCCACCTGCGCCGCGAGATCGTCCTCGTGAAGCAGGCCATCGCCGAGGGCAAGCCCGTGCTCGGCATTTGCCTCGGGGCCCAGCTCATCGCGCATGCACTCGGCGCCCGGGTCGCTCCGCTGCCCACGAAAGAGATCGGCTGGTGCGACGTCGAGCTCACGTCCGAAGGCCGCGAGGATCCGATGCTGTCGGAGCTCGGCGAGGGCGAGCCGATCTTCCAGTGGCACGGCGACGGCTTCGCGCTGCCGGACGGCGCCGTGCGCTTGGCAAGCTCGGGCGCCTGTCCGCAGCAGGCGTTTCGATACGGCGAGCGCGTGTACGGGCTGCAGTTCCATCTCGAGGTCGACGCGGGCATGGTCGACCGGTGGCTCGACCTACCCGCCCACCAACAGGAGATCCGGGACGCCCACGGCGACGCCGGCCGCGACGTGATCCGCGCCGCCACGCAGAGCCGCATCGGTCCGAGCATGGCCAGCGGGCGTCGCGTGTTCGGGCGCTGGCTCGAGCTGTTCTCGACCAAGCGTCGCACCACGGTGCTGCGTTCGCGCGCCTGACCCCTTTCGTCGCCGTCACGGCGTGCGCATCCTTGCGGCTGGCCATGGACCTCACCTCACTCCGTCGCAAACGACTCACGCGCAGCGAGCGCGAGGCCGCTGCGCTTGCCGGTCTCGTCTACGTCACCGACCTGGATCCGGGCATTCGCCGCAAGCGCGCCGGCAAGAGCTTCACCTACCTGACGGCCGCCGGCCTGCGTATCAAAGACGAAACGGAGCTACGACGAATCCGCTCGTTGGCCATTCCACCAGCCTACGAAGAGGTGTGGATCTGCCCCAACCCGCTCGGCCACATGCAGGCCACCGGCCGCGACGCGCGGCGCCGCAAGCAGTACCGCTACCACGCGCTCTGGCGGGCGGAGCGCGACA
>JAYUXI010000028.1:0-5494 GCA_043753085.1 Myxococcales bacterium
TTCTACGACAACATCTTCGACACCGACCGGCTATCCATCTACGTCGAGGTCGGGTTCGCCAAAGACGCCGTCGTCGACGTGCCCGCGGTGCGCGAGCGCGTGCTTGCCGACCTCGGCAAGGTGGGAATCACCAGCGACCACCAGCTGGTTGCCGAGCACTCGGTGGTGATGGATCCGGCCTATGTGCACATCACCAAGCGATCCATCGCCGAGCACGCGCGCCTCGCCGCCGAGCTGACCGCCGCCGACGTGCATTCGATCGGCCGCTACGGCGGCTGGACCTATTGCAGCATCGAGGACAACATCGTCGAAGCGCGGGCCTTGGTGGCTTCGCTGCCTGCGTGAGCTCCGGCTGGGCTCCTCGTCGAAGGGCGGAGGATGGGATGCCGCTCGGTGGTCCTGAGACCGCGACCTTGCCGCGCAAGTTGCCAGCATCCCTTCGGAATTGTAAGACAAGGGGGTGACCAAGCGTTCAGACCAAAGCAACGCCGACCAGCTCCCCGTCGCGGTGCCCGGTCCGCGCGAGGCGCGCTTTGGGTTCTTCGCAAAATCGACTCGCCGTGAGGTGATCACGCGCGTCGGCGGCGCCGCCGGCGTGCTCGCGGGCTCGGCGCTGCTCGGCCGCCTGGTGTGGGATCGCGGTGGCTTTTCGGAAGGCACGTCCGAAGGCTCGCGCCAGGTTCGCGACTACCGCACCACCGACCGCGCCGCCGACTTTGCCGAGCTCGCCATCGCGCGCGCGCCGAAAGACACCCTCATCGACCCGAACCAGCCTGGCGCGCTTGCCGAGGATCTGGTGCGCCGCGCGGTCGAGGCCATGGGCGGCATGAAACGCTTCGTGTCGCGCGGCGACGTGGTGGTCATCAAGCCGAACATCGGCTGGGATCGCATGCCCATCCACGCGGCCAACACCAACCCGGACGTGGTCGGCGCAGTGGTCAAGCTCGCCTACGATGCGGGCGCCAAAGTCGTGCGCGTGGCGGATGGATCCTGCAACGATCCCAACCGATGCTTTCAGCGCTCGGGCATCTGGAAGACCGCATACGCCCTGGGCGCCGAGGTGGTGTTGCCGGCCGAGCACCGCTACCGCACCACGCGCATGCGCGGCGAGCTGCTCGACGAGTGGCCGATCTTCACCACCCTGGTCGACGCCGACAAGGTCATCAACGTGCCGGTGGCCAAGCACCACAACCTGGCCAAGTACACCGCGGCCATGAAAAATTGGTACGGCGTGCTGGGCGGCCGGCGCAACCGCCTGCACCAGAGCATCGACATCTCCATCGCCGATCTCGCCACGTTCATGCGCCCCACGCTCACCATCGTCGATGCCATGCGCGTGCTGATGCGCAACGGCCCGCAGGGCGGCAACATCGACGACACCCGGGTGATGAACACGGTTTTCGCCAGCGTCGACCAGGTCGCTGCAGACGCCTACGGCTGCACCCTCATCGGCGAGCACCGCGACCACCTGCCGTACCTGAAGATGGGGCACGAGCGCGGCCTCGGCACCATGTTCTACGAAAACCTTCGCATCGAGGAGGTGTAAGATGCATCCGTCTGTCTCTCCTCCTGGTGGCGGCGCGTTGCGCAGCGCTCGCCTCCGCGCTGCGGGCGACGTCGCACTCGACGTGGCGTCGATCGAAAACGTCGACTCGTTCCACGAAGACGTCACGCCGATCCCGTGGAGCCCGAGGACGCCGGGGCCGGTCCCCGCGATCGACAAGCTGCGCATGGTGGTGGGCGCCCCCAGTCCTAGCCTGCCTAGCCTGCCTAGCCTGCCCAGCCTGCCTGCCGTTCCGGTCGCGGTGCCGACACTCAAAGCCAAGGTCGTCCCGCAGAAGAAGAGCAAATCCAAGCTGCCTGGCTCCGGCATTCCGGCACGCAAGCTCATCGTTGGGCTCAAGTGGCTGCGGCGCTGCGCGCAGGTGGGCTTTCTGTCCCTGTTTCTGTTCCTGCTTTTCCAGACTGCGTTCCGTGGCTCGTTCGCGGCCGATCCAGGCACGCCGGTGCGCCTGCCGTACCCGGTCGAGGCATTCTTGCTCGCCGATCCATTCGTCGCCGCGATGACCGTGCTGGCCACGCACACGGTGTACCGCGGCCTGTTGTGGAGCGTCGGGCTGCTCGCACTCACGCTGGTGTTCGGTCGGGTGTTCTGCGGCTGGATCTGCCCGTTCGGTACGTTGCATCACTTCTTCGGCTGGATCTTGCCATCGAAGAAAGGGCGTGGCTCGGTGCGCGTCGAGGCCAACAAGACCCACGGCTACCAGCGCGTCAAATACTATCTGCTGTATGGATTCTTGCTCTCGGCGCTCGCCGGAAGCGCGCTCGGCGGCCTGTTCGATCCGATCTGCATCGCCGTCCGCGCCATTGGCCTCGGCGTGATCCCGGCGTTGCAATACGCCGCCGGGCGCACCTTCGGCGCCGCGCAGGACATCCCGTCGCGGCCGGTCCAGGGCATGGCCGATGCCACGCAGGACTTTTTCGCGCGCACCGTCTGGCAGTCGCACCAGTTCTACTTCCACCAGACCTGGTTCATCCTCGGGCTGCTCGTCGCGTTGCTGTTTCTGAACCGTTTCATCCCGCGCTTCTGGTGCCGCGTGCTTTGCCCGCTCGGCGCGTTCCTGGGCGTGTTTGCTCGCTTTGCGCTGTTCGGCATGGAAAAGGACCATGCAAAGTGCACCGACTGCAACCTGTGCCTGGTGCACTGCCAGGGCGCCGACAGTCCGCAGGGCGGGGTCAAGTGGCGTCAGGACGAGTGCCACATGTGTCTCAACTGCGAGACGGCGTGCCCGGAAGACGTGATCAAGTTCCGCTTCTTGCCCAACCGCAAGAGCACCATCGTCAAGCCCGACACGGATCGCCGCACCGTGCTGGCGTCCGCCGCGGCCGGAGCCGTGTTCATCCCGCTGGCGCGCGCGGCAGATTCGATCGACGTCAACTACCACCCGCGCGTGATCCGGCCGCCGGGCGCCGTCGAAGAGCGCGCGTTTCTCGAGCGCTGCATACGCTGCGCCGAGTGCATGAAGGTCTGCCCGAACAACGCGCTCCACCCGGCGCTCTTCGAGGCCGGCATCGAAGGCCTTTGGACGCCGATCTTGATCGCGCGCATCGGCTACTGCGAAAACTCGTGCGTGCTCTGCGGCCAGGTGTGTCCCACCGGCGCCATCCAGAAAATCACCGAGAAAGAGAAGCTCGGGCAGGGCGTCGCGCCGGTGAAGATCGGTACCGCCTTCTACGACCACGGCCGCTGCTTGCCGTGGTCCATGCAGACTCCCTGCATCGTCTGCGAGGAGTTTTGTCCCACGTCGCCCAAAGCAATCTGGGTCGAGGAAGTCGAAGCCCCGGTGCGCGACTCGAAGCCTGGTCCGGACGGCGCGTCGCCGGCCATGCTCACGGTCAAGCTGCAGCGCCCCCACGTCGACCCCAGCTTGTGCATCGGCTGCGGCGCCTGCGAAAAGGTCTGCCCGGTGCAGGATCAGCCGGCCGTGTACGTCACCAGCGTCGGCGAGTCGCGCAGCAAGACCAACGTGATCTTGCTCGAGAACACCAACTACAACCAGACCACGTGAAGATCGGCCTCGCGAAGACCCTCCGCACGTTCGCCGGCCAGCTGTCCTGGCCGCCGTTCGCCCCGGATCTGCCGCTCGACGCCCTGCAGCGCCGCTACCACCTGCCCACCTCGCGCTACGTCGACGTCGACGGCATGCGCGTGCACGTCTCGGATCAGGGCGAAGGGCCCGTACTGGTGCTGGTGCATGGCCTCGTGTCGTCGCTGCACACCTGGGACGGCTGGGCCGACGAGCTCGCCGACACCTTCCGGATCGTGCGTCTCGATCTGCCTGGCTTCGGGCTCACCGGCCCGCATCCGCGCGCCGCCTACGACGCCGACTCGATGGTCGACTTCTTCGAGAAGTTCCGGATCGCCATGGGCCTCGAGAAGATGCATCTTGCAGGCAACTCGCTCGGCGGGTTCGTATCGTGGCTCTATGCGCTGCGCCATCCCGACCGCGTCGAAAAGCTCGTGCTGATCGATCCCGTCGCGTACGCCCAGGATCTGTTGCCCTTCATCAAGCTGCTCAGCCTGCCCGGCGCAGAGTACCTCGGCTTGCGTATCAATCCGAGTCGCAGCGTGGCGCAAGGCATCGCCGACGTGTTCGGCGATCCGGGAAGAGTGTCGGCCGCCGTCGTGCGCCGCTACCAGGATCTCGCGCTTCGCCCTGGCAACCGCGCCGCGCTCATCGCGTACTGCCGTATCATGTTGCAGCTGAATCAGAACAACCCGTACGAGGCGCAGATCGCCGGCCTCCGCGTGCCCACCTTGCTCATGTGGGGCAAGCTCGATCGCTGGATCCCGCCCTGTCACGTGCCGCTCTGGCAGCGCGACGTGAGGGGCTTGCAAGTGAAGCTGTACGAGGGAGTCGGGCACGTCCCCATGGAGGAAGCGCCGGAAGAAACCGCGCGCGATGCGCGAGTGTTCCTGCTGGGAGCGCCCTGAAGCGCATCGCGATCGTCGGCGCCGGTCTCGCTGGCCTGACCGCGGCCTATCGCCTCGGCCGCGTCGGCCACCACGTCACCGTCTTCGAGAACACGCCGCGCGTGGGCGGCCAGCTGCACACGGCGCGCGAAGACGGCTGGGTCGTCGAGCTCGGCGCCGAAGGATTCGTGGCGCGCAGCGAAGCGGTGCCAGCGCTCGCGGCGGATCTCGGCTTGCACGAGCAGCTGCAAGACCAGCTCGCCACCACGTCCTATCGGTTCGAGGCCGGTGGGCTCCGCGCCCTGGCACCGGGCGAGGCCGCCGCGGCGCTGAGCTTCCAGGTCGACCCGTCTGCGCGCGGCGCGGGCATCCGCACGTTCACCGGTGGGATGCAGTCTCTCAGCGACGCGCTGGCCCGCTCCTTCCACGGAGAGCTGCGTCTGGAGGCGCCCGTCGCCGTGATCGAGATCAGCGGCTCCAAGGTCTGCGTCGACGGATCGGCGTTCGACCACGTCGTGATCGCCACCTCCAGTGCCGAGGCCGCGCGCATGCTGGCGCCGGTGGTCCACGAGCCCGAGCTCGCCGCCGCCGCCACGCTTTCCAGCGTCTCGGTTTCGCTCGGCTTCGCGGCGCACCAGGTGGCACACGCACTCGAGGGCACCGGTTTCGTCGTGGGCGCGCCGTTCGACGGCTTTCGCGCGTGCACGTTCACGACGTCGAAGTTCGCCGCGCGCGCCCCCGAGGGCTTCGTGTCGCTGCGCGTGTTCTTTCGTCCGACTGCCGCCGAGCTCCGCGACGGCGTCGACTGGCCAGCGCGCGCTCGCCGCGTACTGGGCCAGGTGATCCCCCTCGAGGGTCTGCCGTGTCGGTCGTGGACATCGGTCTGGCCCGACGCGCTGCCAGTCCACGCGCAAGCCTTCCGCACCCTGGTAGAGCGCGTCGAGCACTCGCTGCGCGCGTCGCCGATACACCTCGCAGGCTCGGCGTTCCATGGCTCCGGCATCGACGCCGCAGTCCGCT
>JAYUXI010000029.1:0-2194 GCA_043753085.1 Myxococcales bacterium
GTAAGCGGCCAGGAGTGGACCTCTATGCGCGGTTGCGGCAGCCCACACAGCAGGCCAGTGTCCGCGCATGCGCAGGACGCGAGCAGAGTGGGCAGCGTGGGTGGCGGAGATCGCGGCGGGCGGTTCGGCGGTCGAAATCTCGCGGCGTGAGGGCCTGCGACGCGAGACGTTGCTGAGGTGGAAGTGGCGGCTGGGCCACGAGCAACGGGCCGCCGACAAGAAGAGCGTGAAGAAATCGTCGGTGAAGCACGCGCTCACCTCGTTCTTGCCCATCGAGACGCAGGCACTCCCGATCGCCGCGAGCCCGCACGATGTGGTCGTCGAGCTTCCGCACCTGGCTGTTCGCGTCGCTGTGGGCGCGGACCCTCGCTACGTGGCGGCCCTCGTCCACGCGCTGCGCGCACCGTGTTGAGCATTGGCAACGCGCGCGTGTACCTTGCAACAGAGCCCGCGGATCTGCGGCGCGGCCACGACGGCCTCTGCGCCCTGGTGCGTGGCGCGCTCGCTCTCGATCCGTATGCCGGCCATGTGTTCGTGTTCGTGGGCCGGCGCGGCGACCGCATCAAGGCGCTGTTCTGGGATCGCGGCGGCTTCGTGGTCTACTACAAGCGCCTCGCCAAGGGCCGCTTCGTGCTGCCGCGCGCAACGCCCGGTAGCGATCGCATCGTCCTCGACAGCACCCAGCTGGGCATGCTGCTGGGCGGCTTTCGGCTGAGCCACACGACGCGGAGCGAGGCATGGGCGCCGCCCGCACCGGCCGCGTAGTCGCGCACTTTTTCGATCGACACTGCGATGCGTGCATGATCAAAGCTCGTCGTTGCCTCCCGACGACGACAATCACGACTGCGGCTGGAAAAAATACGCGCACGAGCAAAGCGCGCAGCTCGCCGCCGTGCAGAAGAAGCTCGAGGAGCAGGCCGCCGAGCTCGCGGCGATCAAAAAGGCGCTGTTCGGAAAGAAGACCGAGAGGCTCAAACTGCCGCCGCCGCTCCCGCCGGTGAAGCGAGCGCCCGCCGACACCAAGGCGGTGCGCGAAGAGCGCCGCGCCGCGCGCGACGCCGCCCTCGAGACCGACGTCGTTCCGCTGCCCGTTCTCGATGCCGCGCGCTGCTGCCCCGACTGCGGCGATCGCACCCTGCGGCGCGTCGGCGACAAGCCGTCCGTCGTCTACGCGTTCGTGCAGGCCCACTTTCGCAAACGCCTATACCAGCGCGAGACGCTGGCATGCGGCTGCGGCGGCATGGTCAGCGCCGCGCCGCCGCCGCGGATGGGTGACCAAACGCACTTCGCGCCGAGCTTCTGCGCCCACGTCGTCGTGAGCAAGTGCGCCGATTCCATTCCGCTCTACCGCCTCGCTGCATCTTACACGCGCATGGGGATCCCCATGGCGCGCAGCACCCTCGGCACGCTGCTGCATCGGGCGGCCCGCGAGGTCGAGCCGCTGTACGAGAGGTGCCTCGAGCTCGTGCCACTCGCGCACAAGATCAACGCCGACGAGACCTCCTTCCACGAGCTGGGACGCAACAATAAGACCTTCCTCTGGGCCTTCGTAACGGACGACATGGTCGTCTACCGCTACGCCCACACGCGCAGCGGCGAGGTGCCCAAGCAGGTGCTCGGCGATTCGCAGGGACTGCTCACCGTCGACCAGCACAGCGGCTACAACCGCGTGTCACGGCCCGGTGGCCGCACGCGCGGCGGCTGCCTCGCGCACGCGCGCCGCCACGTGTTCGTGGCCAAAGAGCATCCAGAAACCTCTGAGGCGCTCACGCTCTTCGCCGCGCTCTACGCCGTCGAGCGATACGCCAAGGCGCAGGGGGAGCTCGGCACCCCGCAGCATCTCGCGTGGCGGCGTGCCTACTCGCGGCCGCTGTTCGTCGAGCTGCTCCGCTGGGCGCGCACCCAGAAAGCGCGGCACGAGCCGCGCTCTTTGATGGCCAAGGCCTGTCGCTATCTGCTCGGCCATCAGCACGATCTCGGCCGCTTCCTGAAGCACGCCGAGATGGACCTCGACAACAACAAGGCCGAGTCGGCGCTTCGACGCGTCGCGCTTGGACGTAAGAACTTCCTGTTCGTCGGCCACGAGCAGGGCGGCAAGAATCTCGCTGCGCTCTACACCCTCGTCGCAACCTGCGAAAAACACAGCATCAATCCGATCGCCTACCTCACCGACGTGCTGGTGCGCGTGCGCTCG
>JAYUXI010000030.1:0-2186 GCA_043753085.1 Myxococcales bacterium
GCGGGTACCGCGAGCAAGCAGCTTCTCGACTGCGCTGCGCAGGCATTGCAGGTAGATGCCGCCTCGCACTCGGTCGACACGGCGGACGTTGCATCTGCCTTTCCCGTGGTGGCGCAGCGACGTGTTCTCGTCGACAGCCTGTTGATTGCCGCGTGCATCGAAGGCCAGGTGAACCTTGGCGCAGAGCGCGCCATCGTGAGTCTTGCCCGCACGCTGGGCGTGCGCTCGCCGTGGGTAAAGCTCCTTCCGGCCTTGCGACGTCGACGCGTGTTCTCGGTCAAAGCGCAACTCGGTCGCAGCGCGCCCGACGCACGACGGGTGCTCTCACGCACATGGCGCGAGGAAGGACTCCTGGGCGTGTGGCGCGCGCTGTGCTTCGTGCTCGGCGTCTACCGCAATGCGCCCCTGGCGGCGCGCTTTCGCGCCTTGCGAGATCTTCCCGTGGGCACCTGGGGCCGTACGTTCTCCGATCACGTCGTGCAGCATGGCTTCTCGTTTCCCGGCGAAAAAGGCGGAATGCCGGAGCGCATGATTCATCATGATCTGATGCACGTGCTCGGCGACTTTGCCACCGACGCTGCGGGCGAGTGCGAGATTGCCGGCTTCTATGCCGGGCTCACCGAGGGCGACGCGTTCGCGTTCGTTGCGATTGCACTGGCAACCTTCCAGCTCGGCTTGTCCGTCAGCCCCGCCGCCGTGACGCCCGCACATGGCGCGTTCGACCCCCGGCGCGTGATTGCTGCCTTCCTGCGCGGACGGCGTGTTCGAATCGACGTGATGGGGCCATGGGATTACTGGGCTTTGTTGCCGTTGCCACTGGCCGAGGCCCGGGCCGCCATTGGGCTGGGCACCTCACCGCACGCGGAGCGAGTATGAGCCGCGCGCACGCCGTGGCCTTCGTGTTGTTCGCGACCGTCGCCGTAGCCACTGCGACTCCAGCCGCGCACGCCGAACCGTCGGTGCGCACCGAAGCGGTCGATCTTCTTGCGGGGACGTGGCGAATGGCCGAACGAGACTTGACCATCCGTATCTATCGCTCCGTCGACGGCGCCTGGCAGGGCACGATCATCGCAAGCCCGCGCGCCGGCGAGGTGGGACGATGGGTGATGCGCAATGTGCGGTGGGACCAAGATCACGCGCGGTACAGCGGTACCCTGGCCGCACCCGAGACGGGCTTGGCGACCGTCACGCTTGTCCAGGAGGGGCCCGACGCACTCGAAGTCGTCGCGAAGCGATTTCTGTTCTCGAAGCGCTTCGTATGGACACGTGCGCGCTGATGCCTACCTCGAGCAAACGTGGAACCCGTCGGGACGCGATGACTGCGCAGCGGCGCCAACAACTGCTCGACGCTGCGCTCGATCTGTTTTGCAAGAATGGCTACGCCGGCACGAGCACCCGCAGCATTGCCGAAGCTGCGGGCGTCGCGGAGGGACTCGTGTTCCACTACTTTCCCTCCAAACAAGCCCTGTTGCTCGCAGTTGCAGCGGAGCAACATTCGTTCGCCGGCCACGTGCTCACCATCCTGCGCGATCCCGGCACACGCACCGCCCGTGAGCTGCTTGGCGCCATGGCCACGGGTCTCGGCAATGTTTCCGGCAGAGAGCTGGCCTTCGTCGGGTTCATGCTCGCCGAGGCACATATCAACCCAGTATTGCGAGCGATGGTGGCGGAGGCGCACACGCAGATGCTCGGCGCGTTCTCTGCCATCCTGGCCGATCGCGTGCAGTCTGGCGAGCTCCGCGCCGACGCGGCGCTGCAGGTCACGGCGCACGGATTTTTTGGCGGGTTCTGGTTCTTCTTCAACCAGCATCGGCACCTTGACGATGCCGACTGGCGCCGCGAAGCACGAGCCTTTGCCAAGGCCTGGTCCGACCAATGCTGGCGCGGCATTGCCGCGAAGCCGGGACGCTAGATGTCCAGATTGCGGGCGTTGAGCGCGTTCTTTTCGATGAACTCGCGGCGCGGCTCGACCTGCTCGCCCATCAGGATCGAGAAGATCTGATCGGTTTGCACGATGTCGTCCATACGAACCTGGAGCATCACGCGCGCGTTCGGGTCGAGCGTGGTTTCCCAGAGCTGCTCGGGGTTCATCTCGCCGAGACCCTTGTAGCGCTGCAGGTTCCAGCCCTTGCGACCACGCTGGTCGAGGAACTCCCACAGGGCGTCCGCGTCTTCGAGCTCGGTCT
>JAYUXI010000031.1:0-2184 GCA_043753085.1 Myxococcales bacterium
CGCAAGTCGTCCAGCATCGGCTTCGACGTGTCCACCCCCACCACCGACCCGCCAGCGCGCACGATCGGCAGGGCGATGCGACCGTTGCCCACGCCGTACTCGAGGATGGGGCCGTCGACCCCGGCGGCGTGCGCCACGTAGTAGGCCACGTCGTCCTGCCGGCGCCGGTAATTGTAGCTGTAGTACGTCGGATCTTCGTAGTGGGCGCGGGAGCCGGCCTCGAGCTGGTGATCGCGCTTGGCGGTGTGGGCGGTCATGGCAGGCTGTACTGTACACGAAAACGCGCGACTTCCTCCCCGCGGGGGCCGACCTGGGCGGCGCTCGGCGTGGCCAGCGGCGCTGCATCGAGGCGGCCGACGCGCAGTTCCCAAACCCCGAGGCGGTCAGAGGCCCAGCTCGGACAACACGGTGCGAATCGGCTTGCCGGCGTACCGCGCCCGCGCCTCGTCGCCCGTCATGAACGAGCGCGTGAGCATCCGATCGACGTAGAGAGCGCCGTCGAGGTGGTCGACCTCGTGCTGGAGGATACGCGCCGGCCAGCCCCGCACCCGCCAGGTCTGCGCGGCGCCATGCTCGTCGAGGCCGCCGACCTCGACCTCGAGCGCACGCGGCACGAGACCGGTGTAGCCCTCGACGCTCAAGCAGCCTTCGAAGAAGGTGGCGCGCTCGGCGCCGATCACGGTGAGCGTGGGATTGACGAACACGCGCGGCCCGAAGACCACGCGACCGCGCTCCGCGATCTCGGCCGGCGCTTGCTTCGACATGGCCACGGCGCGATCTTCGAGGACGATGACGCGCCAGGGAATGCCGATCTGCGGCGCCGCGAGGCCGACCCCAGGCGCGTCGCGCATGGTCTGAATCATGCGCGCGACCAGCGCCTGGAAAGCCGGCGTGGCGATGGTTTCGGGGGGAACGTCCGATGCGCGGCTGCGCAGCACGGGATTGCCGGCCTGTACGATCATGGGCTTGTGCTTGCTGGTGGGAACCGCGGACGGCGCGGCGATGGGTGCGGCCGCGGGCGGCGGCGCGCCGCACGCGAACAAGAGACAAAAGGCGAAACGCTTCACGGTTCGTGGGCTGGTTCTGCAAGGCCTGCCGGGAGGGCGAGCGCTGCTTCCGCGGCGGCACGTTCGGCCGACTTTTTCGAAGGGCCGGCGCCGCGGGCGAGCGCTTCGTCGTCGACCCAGACCTCGACGGTGAACGTGGCTTTGTGCACCGGCCCTTGCCGCTCCACCAGCTCGTAACGCGGCGTGGCCCGGCCCTGCGCTTGCACGCGCTCTTGCAGCTCGCTCTTCGGATCGCGGCCCGGGCCCGCCGCCATGGCAGCAAGACGCTCGGCCACGACCGCCGCCACGACCTTGCGCGCCGCTTCGAGCCCACCTGCAAAGTACACGGACGCGACGATGGCCTCGACGGCATCGGCCAGGACGTTCTTGCGGAGCGCCTCCCCCGAGGCGCGCGCGCCGCGGCCGAGCCGGAGCGCTCCACCGAGTTCCTCGCGCGCCGCAAACTCGGCCAGCGCGTCCGCGTTGACCAGCTGGCTGCGCATGCGCGTGAGCACGCCTTCGTCGGCGGCGGGGTGCTGCTCGGCAAGCATTTCGCTGACCACCATGCCGAGCACGGAGTCGCCCAGGAACTCGAGACGCTGGTTGTCTGCGCCGCCGCCCTCGTGTGCGAAGCTCGGGTGGGTCAATGCCTCGTACAGCCGAGGCACGTCGGCCAGGCCGCTCCAGCCGAGCACCTTGCCGCGAAAGCGCGCCAGCGCTGCCTCGCTTTGTTCCTCCTGACGGCCCATCTCGCGGCCCGTGCTATCGCGCGACGGGCCCGGGAGCAAGGTGCGCTACGATGGTGACGTGGCGTTGCTCGCATGTCCGTTTTGCCGGGAGATGTACTCGACCGCCGAGGCCGAGGTCTGTCCGATGTGCGCGCTGCCGCTCACCGCCGTGCACAAGCTGCCTCGCGCCGACGGATTCGATCCCACCGATCTCGACGCGCCGGTGGCCGACGACGATCAGCGTGTCCCCTTGCTTTCGCCGGCGCGGGGCCGCGGCGCACTGGCGCTCGCCGGTGCAGCCGGAATCGTCCTCTTTTTCCTGCCGTGGATCGACATCACCTTCCCGATGACCACCCAGCTGAGCGGCTTCGACCTGTCGCAAAAGCTCGGCTGGACCTGGGCCGTTCCGG
>JAYUXI010000032.1:0-5468 GCA_043753085.1 Myxococcales bacterium
CGCCACCCCGCCGCCCTCGCCCGGCAACGTGGCCCGCGACCGCGCCGCGCCAGCACCCGCGGGCGCGGCAGCCGCCGCCGCGGGCGCGCCGATGGAAGAGAGCTCGATGGACGCGAAGGCCGACGAAGCCGCGACGGCTCCCGCCGCGCGAATGGTCGCTCCACGCGCGGCGATGGCCGAACGCGAGCTCGAAAGCCCGGCGCCAATGCGGCGCTCCGCCAGCCCACACGCGCCCTCTGCCGGTGGACTCCAGGGCTTTCCCAACGGCGACTACGAGCCGCGCGTCCATCCGTACACGGGCAAGTTCGCCACCATCATGGCCCAGCTCGCGCAGAAGAACGCGGCCGCTGCCCTCGACGCGGCCTGGAGCTGGCGCAAGGAGGCACCGGCCGACGTGCTCGCCTTGGTGGCGCTGGGCGAGGCGCTCGAGAAAAACGGCGACGCCGGGAACGCGGCGCGCGCCTACGGGTCGTTGATCGATCTCTTTCCAGCACGCGCGGACATGCGGCGCTTCGCGGGCGAGCGATTGGAACGACTGGCCAAGGACGACGCGCAGGCCCTCGGGCTCGCGGCAGACACCTACGCCAAGGCAGCGGCGCAGCGTCCGGATCATCCCGCCTCGCATCGCTTGCTTGCCTATGCGCTGGTCAAGCAGAAGAAGCTCGATCAGGCCTTCGTGGCCATCGAGCTTGGTCTGAAGCAGCGCTACCCCGAAGGACGCTTCGCCGGCGTCATGCGCATACTCAAGGAAGATCTCGGATTGATTGCAGCTGCATGGATCGCCGAGGAGCCCGCCCGCAAAGGCGAGATCGAAACGCGCCTCGCAGCCGCCGGCGGCACCCCGGAGCGCGGCGCCTCGCTCCGCTTCGTCTTGAACTGGGAGACCGACGCGAACGACGTGGACTTCCACATCCACGACGCGAAGGGTGGCCACGCGTTCTACGGTGCGCCGCGGCTCGCTTCGGGCGGTGAGCTCTACGCCGACGTGACCACGGGGTACGGGCCCGAGTGCTTCACCATCCGCAACGGCGGCTACGCAGGTCCGTATCGACTAGAGGCGCACTACTTCGCCCGCGGGCCGATGGGCTACGGCATGGGCAAGCTCGAGGTCATCCGCCACGACGGCAAGGGGCACCTGGCGTTCGAAGAGCGGCCGTTCGTCATCATGGCCGACAACGCTTTCGTCGAGATGGGCAGCGTGAAGCGCGAGTGAATCAGGGCGACGCGGTGGCCCAGCGCCAACGCAGGCCAAGCTCGGTGAAGTCGCTCTCGAGCAAGCCGAGCGAGTCCTGGCTGAACAAGCGCGGCATGAACGTGCCCCGCAGCTCGAAGCTACGACTGAGCGCGAAGCGCGTGAGCACGCCGGCGCGTACCACCTGGCTGCGGCGCTCGATCACCTCGAGCACGTCGATTGCCGGCCCGATGCTGGCTTGCTTGTGCTCACCGAAGCCGAACATGTAGCCGATCCGTTGCCGCAGCACCCACGGCGGCGTCACCATCACGCGCAAGGTTTCCTCGTAGACGACCGTGTTGGCCGGCACGGTCGGCAAGTACGAGACGCTGGCCAGGGCGATGATGGCGCCCGGTCCCACCGGGATGATGACGTTCGCTTCGCTCTCGAGGATGGTCAAAAAGGTCCGGGCGCGCGCCGTCGATTCGAGATCCCACCGGTCGTAGGCCACCTTGGGTTCGAGGTAGGAGCGGTTGAACGAGTAGGTCTGGCGGGCGCCGACCCGAAGGTCGAAGTGGGGCAGGTCGAGCCGCAGACCCGCGTATCCGCCGGTGCTGTTGGCACTCGCGCTGGGATTTGCCTCGAGGCCGATCCACTGGTGGAAAGGCTTGCCCCAGCCGACTGCCACACGGGGCCGGACGTACAAGTACCCGATGTCGACAGCGGCCGAGAAAAATGGCCGCAGGCCGCCAAGCTCCCACGACTTGCTCAAGTTGCGATCGATCCACATGGTCGGCACGTCCGCTTCGGGGATGGCCGGTTTGATGGGAGCCGCGTGCGTGCTGGCATGGCCGTGCGCGTCGACTGGCTCGAGCGTCGGTGCGCCGCCATCGGACGCCGCGGCGATGCCGCCGGCGTGCTCTTCGGACGGGGGAGCGCCGGCGTCCTGGGCAAGCGCCAAGGCCGGGCAGACAAGGACCAAGAGCACGACTAGCAGTGCGCGGACCATCAAAACTGCCCCGTGAGCGAGAGGCCCATGCCCGAGGGCACCAGCGTTACGGTGGTGTCGCCCTTGCGCTTGGACAGCTCCAGCGTGGGCAAACCGCCACGGTAATGCATGAAAGGTATACCGAGGCCGATGAGCGTACCCACCGCCGACCCGACCAGAACGTCGGATGCATAGTGCACGTCTGCGGCCATTCGAAGCGTGGCCACCGAGCCCGCCGCCACGAGCCCACCGATGCAGGTGAGCACGTCGCCCGGCCCGGATCCGAGCAAGCGCAGCTGCATGTGGTGGTAACACATGAGCCCGGCGGCAGTGAATGCCTGCGAGGCATGGCCGCTGAAGAAGCTGCGGTAGCGACGCGAGCGCGTGCAGTCGTTGATGTCGCCCGGGATGCGGGTGCTGCAGTCGACTCCGTACGGTCGTTCGCGCGCAGCCGTCATGTTCGTGAGGCCTTGGAGCCCCACCGTGAGCGCCATCGCCTCGAGGTCGATGAGCGCCATCTGCCGGGCCACGTCGGCGTTGCCGCGCAGCCACCACGCCGTGGCCATGGAGTCGATGAAAAGGGGATACGTGAGCAGCACCGACAGGAGCGAGTCACTCGCGTCGCGCGCCGAGAAGCGGCCGGACACTTCTTCGATGCGGACGAAGTTGCGGGCCCGCTCGTCGAACAGAATGGGGCCGGACTTGCGGTTCGCGCGGATCGGCGGAATGATGGCGGCGACCAAGCCGGCCGTTCCCGACAGGCCGGTGACGATGTAGTCGCCCGTCGTGAAGCGCGACCAGCTCGGGTCCCACTTCAGCGGTGGGAGCGCTACCTTTGCGCGCAGCTTGGCGCCGCCGAGCGGCAAGTCACCGGTGACGCCGCGCGCGCTGGCCGGGAGCTGCCCGGGGTTGCGCGTCGGCGAAGCGGCGGCAGGTCCGGCCGTTTCGATGTGCGTGTCCGGGGAGACCGGCGGCGCCTGTGCAGGAGCCTGTTGCGCCCACGCACGGGACGACAGCAGGCTCGCGACGAGCAAGGCCAGTAGTCGCCAACCCAAGCGGAGCGGTGCGAAGCGAACCATAAGCAACGTCCTCGACTCGCTAGAACGAGAACGACCCGCGCGTCACCTACAAATCGGCACTCTGACGCGAAAACCTGCCGGGCTTGCCCAAGCGTTCACCCGTCTGCGACACTTTGAGGCCTACCCATGCGATGGTCCTTCTCCGTTTTTGCGCCGTCCCAGTCGGCCACGCAGCTGGGCGCGTTCGCCGCCGCCACGGCCCTCGGGCTCGTCGTTCTGCTGCCCAGTGCGCGAGGCGACCAGAAGGCGCGCACCATCGCCCCCGACGAAATCAAAGAGGGCATGAAAGGGTACGGGCTCACCGTGTTCAAGGGCACGCGGCCGGAGCGCTTCGACGTGGAGGTGGTCGGGGTGCTCAAGAATTTCCGCCCCGCGCAGGATCTCATTCTGGTGAAGACGCCGCACCCGCGCCTCAACATCACCAAGAACGTGAAGGGCATGAGCGGCAGCCCCATCTACCTCGATGGGCGGCTTGCCGGCGCCTACGCCTACAGCTGGGCGTCGTTCCAGGTCGAGCCCGTCGCCGGTGTGACACCCATCGCGCCGATGCTTGCGGAGCTGCACCGGCCGATTCCGGCTGGATTCTGGCCGATCGACGGCAAGAGCCCGCTGGTCCCGGTCGCGGCGAGCAGCAACCCCACCACCAAAAAGCGCGGCGATCTGGGCAGCGGCACGCAGTTCACCGGCCAGCCCGGTCACTACGACCTTTTCGAGCACCGCGACGCGCTCGCCAAGCGCATGCCCGCGGTGGACGGCAGCCGTCCGATCCTGCCAGTGGCCACGCCACTGATGGTGGGCGGCGTGGGGGAGCGCACCGCCAAGTTCGTCAGGGATCTCTTCGAGCCGCTCGGCTTCGAGACCCTCGCGGCGGGCGGCGGCCAGGGCAGCCCCGGCGACGCCCCCATGCACTACGAGAACGGCGGCGCGCTCGGCATCGCGTTCGTCAGCGGCGACGTGTCGTTCTTCGGGCTCGGCACGACCACCCTCGTCGAAGGCACCAAGGCCGTGGGCTTCGGCCACCCGATGATGGAAGTGGGCACCACTGCGTTTCCCGCCGCCATCGGCCGCGTCCACTGGATCTTCGCCAGCGATCAACATTCGTCGAAGATCGGCGAAGCCGCGCGCTTCCTCGGCACGCTCACCCAGGATCGGCAGAGCGCGGTCGTCGTCGACGAAAGCATCGTGCCGCCCACGTTCCCCGTCACGCTGCAGATGCGCGGCGTCCTCGGTGCCGCCAAGACCGCTTGGTCGATGAACGTCGCCGAGGAAAAGTTCATGACGCCCGGCCTGGTTGCCTCGGCGTTTTCTGGCGCGCTCGAGGCCACCTCGAACGAGCGCCGCGACGTTACCTGGCGCCTCGACTCCGTGCTCACGGTCAAAGGCAAGGGCTCGCTCGTCTTCGAGGACATGGGCGTGGCCAGCGGCGGCATGCCAGACGCCGGAGACTGGGGCCGATCCCGCGTGGTGCGCGCCGTCGGCGACATCATGAACAACCCGTGGGAGCAGGTCCACATCGACCGCATCGAGTCGGTGCTCACCATCGAGTACACGCGCAAGTTGATGCAGCTGCGCGGCGTCGACCTCGTCGACCCGGTCGTCGCCCCCGGCCAGCCGATCCGCATTGCACTCACCCTCGTGCCCGAGTTCGGTCCGGCGCAGCGCCGCATCGTCGAGATGACTGCACCCGCCGAGCTCGAGGGCCGCGAGGCGGAGATCGAGGTCATTCCCGGCTACGACGCCAGCCCCGAGCTCGCCCCACCCGAGAACCTGAGGCAGATGCTCGGCAACTTGATCAAGGAGACCAACCCCCGCTCGGTGGTGCTGCGCATGCGCATGCCCTCGCAGGGCGTGGCGTACGGCGGCCACGTGGTCGACAGGCTGCCCAACTTTGCGCTGGACGTGATGCGTCCACAGAGCTCGTCGCGCAATCCCGA
Organism: Myxococcales bacterium; assembly: GCA_043753085.1. GTDB lineage: Bacteria > Myxococcota_A > Polyangia > Polyangiales > Polyangiaceae > JAYUXI01. The sequence goes on from JAYUXI010000032.1 coordinate 5,173, forward strand.
GCCCTTCGTCACCACGGTTCAGAAGATCATCCCGTTCGATGTATTTCTCACCGGTCGCGACCGCGTGAAGGTGAAGATTCAGACTCCCGGCAAACCCCAATGAAATATTCGTTCCTCCGTGCCCGTAGCGTGCTCGCTTCTGCAGGCCTCGCCTTTCTCGCCACCTCCGCCGGCGCGGTCGGCACGCGCACGTTCCTGCTCGACTCCGTCGACCGGCTTTCCGGCGGCGAGACCAAAGGGGTCGTCATCGGCGCCGACGGCGTGCTGAAGCCGGGTTTCGCCCTCGGCAACGTGCC
>JAYUXI010000033.1:0-2180 GCA_043753085.1 Myxococcales bacterium
GGAGATCAGCAGACCTTCGGCCGCGTGTTCGACGTGGGCGGCCCCGATGTGCTCACCTACCGCACGTTGCTCGAGCGAACCGCGGTGGCGCTCGGGGTCGAACGCAAGTTCGTGTCGGTTCCGATCGAGTCGCCGGCCCTTTCGCACCTGTGGATCTCGGGAATCACCGGCGCACCGAAAGAGCTGGTGGGGCCGCTGCTCGAGAGCCTGCGCCACGACATGGTGGCAAGTGATCGGGCGCTGCAAGACCGCCTGCAGCTGAACGGGCTGCCGGTGGACGAAGCGCTCCGCCTGAGCGTGGCCCCGCATCAACGCGAGCCGCAAGCCTATCGGCCGGCCCCCGAGGGGGCGCTGCGCGGGGTGCGCTCGGTGCAGCGAATCCCGCTCCCGGTCGACGCCGACGCGGAGTGGGCGGCCGACGAATACATGCGCTGGCTGCCGCGCGGCTTGTGGCCGTTCATGCGCGTCGACGTGAAGCGCGAGGGTGCGGCGCGCACCGCCAACTTCAGCATCGTCGGTATCAAGAAGCCGCTGCTGGTGCTCGCCCTCGAGCCGTCGCGCAGTACCGCCGACCGTCAGCTTTTCTACATTCGTGGCGGCATGCTGGCGCTCACCGAGGGGCGCGGTCGCCTCGAGTTCCGGGAAGTGCCGGATCGCCATGCGCTGCTCACCGCTATCCACGATTTTTTGCCGCGCTTGCCCTGGTTTTTGTACCGCTGGACCCAGGCGGTGGTGCACGCGATCGTGATGTGGCTGTTCGGCCGCCACCTCGCCAGGCTCGCCGAGAGCCACCGGCCGACCAAGCAAATCGATGAATGATGCACGCATGCGTGCAGCTACAGTCGGGCGCCGCACGCCTGGACGAGCGCCTCTTCCAGCCGGCCGACGGCGCCGCGTGCACTCCACTCGAACCGCTCGTCGTCGAGGGCGCGTCGCGCTGCATCTTCGAACGACCGACTCGGCTGTGTGCCGATGAGGTCCCAGTAGCGATCGTCTTCGGGCAGTAAATCGCCCGTGAAGCCGAGCACGAGCTCGCGCGCCAAGTCGAAGTCGACGCGAGTGACGAAGCGGAGCCCGTGCGACGCCAGCCCGGCCGACAGCAACGGCACGGGCACGCTGGGGATGCGCCGGCCGCGTACGCGGGCGATTGTCTCGAGGATCTCGCGACCGCTCAGCGTGTCCGGACCGGCGATGTCGTACCAGGCGCTCACTGGCAGCTCGACGGTGAGCCCTGCGACCAGAGCAACGAGGGCGTCCTCGATCGCGAGCGGCCGCGTGCGATACTTGGTCCACTGCGGCAGGAGCATCGCCGGCAGCCGCAGTGCGACGTCGCGGACGATCTGCCACGAAGCGCTGCCCACGCCGACGATCATCGACGAGCGCAGCTCGAGGGTGGGCACGGTGCCGCCGCGCAAGGATTCGCCCACGGCCAGACGGCTGCGGAGGTGCTGCGAGGGCTTGCCGCGCGGTGCCACCCCGCCGAGGTACACGATGCGCTCGACCTTGGCGTCGGCCGCGGCGACGCGAAAGCTCTTGGCGATCTCGCGCTCGCGCTCGGCGTACTGGTGCGCGCCGGCGCCCATGCCGTGCACCAGGAAGAACGCTGCCTGCACGCCCTGCAGCGCACGCGCCAGATCGTCCTTCTTCGCGACGTCACACTGGACCCAGGTGACCCCACGGCCAGATCGTCGTGGCGGCTGCTTTCGCGTGGTTGCGCGGACCGAGTACCCGGCGGCGAGTAGCGCGGGCACGAGCGCACGGCCTACGAAACCGGTGGCGCCCGTCACCAGCACTTCCTGCGGCATGGCTTTCATGCGCGGTAGCGTGGGTCTGCACCGGCCGGTTGGCAACGGACGCGGATCAGAACGCGTAGGCCGAGAGCGCGTTGCGCCGACCGTCGGGATCGCGAAAGTACAACGTGAACTCGGTGCGTGACTCGAGGGCGATCCCCTCTTTGGCGAGGCGGGCGTTGGCTTTCTCGAGCGTGTCCCCGGAACCGAGCTGGAAGGCGAGCAAGTCCTTGCTGCCCGCGTTTGGGCCGGCCTCGCCCGGATCGCTCTGTTCCACCATCAGAACGACGCCCGCGGCGGCCAGCCACACGGCGCCGCCCTCCTGGACCTCGAGCCGCGGCAGCTTGCACACGCCCTCGTAGTGGCGCGCCAGGTTCTCGACGTTTCCCG
>JAYUXI010000034.1:0-5464 GCA_043753085.1 Myxococcales bacterium
GATGTTCGCCGGCGCACTCACGTTCCTCGGCTCCGACCACGAGCTCTGGGTCGAGGTTCGCGAGCTTACCCGCACGATCGAGGAGCGCACCTTTCCCGAACGACTGGGCGCAGCGATGCGCAGGCATCCGGCCGAACCGCACCTCGCCTACCTCGGAGCCACCCATGCCGCCCGTGTCGAGCGGCGGTCGGTGCTGCCGTGGGTGGCCCGGGTGCTCGAACGCAGTCCGATCCACGGTCGCGCCCACTTGCTGCTCGCACGCGAGCTCGAACGATACGCGCCGGCGCAGGCCCGACTGGAGTATCGCCTGGCCTTCGTCGAGGACTACCGCACGCGCGCCGCCGTGGCCGACGCCGCCCGGCGGCTCGTCGGCGGCTTCGAGGACGCCACCGAGCTCGTGCCGCGCCACACCGAAAGCGTGGGCGGCGGCGACGCGGCCGGCGCACGCGCGATCCTCGTTCCGGCCTCGTTGCGAGTGGATGCAGCCAGCACGCTGGCCATCGCCCTCGAGCCTACCCTTCCCGCCACGCGCGAGCGTTTGCTCCGATGGGCCGCCCTGGACTTGCCTTCCTCCCCCCTGCTGGTGGCGCCCCTGGCGCGAGGCGTCGTGGACGACGTGGCGCGAGCCGCGCCGTGGTGCGCTGGCAACGAAGAAGGCTGCCTCGGCGAAGCGCAGAATCTGGTGCGGCGATGGCTCGAGCTGAGCCCCCATGATGTCGGAGCCCGCGTGGCGGCGGCCACGTTGGTCGCAGTTCGCGATCCCGACGCCGCGCTGCGCATTCTGGCCAGTAGCGAGGCGCTCGTCGACGATCCGCCGGCACTGCTGCTGGCGGCTTCCGAGCTCGCCGAGCGGACCGGCCGTGGTCGCACGGCCGCCGAGTTGCTGGACCGAGCGGTCGAGCGTTGCTCGGGGACAGACGCCTGTTTGCCAGTGCTCACCGCCGGCGTGGCCATGGAGCGACGCCGTGGCCACCTCGAGCGAGCACTGGTCCTGCTGCGTCGCAAGACCGTGCTGGTGCCGCACGAAGCCGCGGCGTGGCGCGAGCAGGCCGACGTCGCCGAGCGCCTCGGCCTGGTGAGCGAGAGCGCCGAGGCGCTCGAGCAAGTCGCCTTGCTGGTCCCGAACGATCCCGCCGCGCTCGAAGGTTTGCGCCGCTTGCGCGGGGCCGAACGGACGCGTGCATTGCCCAAGCGGCCACGGCCCGACTGAGGCGGCTCAGTCGGGGCGGCGCTCGTTCGTGTCTGCAGGGGGCACGTCACCGCGCAGCGGCATGACGATGTTGCGCTGGTCGTCCTCGGCAACGGGCCGCGCTTGGTACCCTTCGCGCTTGTAGTAGTAGTACTGGTAATAGCTGTGCTCGCGCTGCAGGTCGACGGCGTTTAGCACTACACCGACCACGTTCGCGTCGACGTCGACCAGCGAGCGCAGCCCCTGCTGCGCCAGCACGCGCGTGGTCTTGAAGGCGCGCACCACCATCACCACGCCGTCGACCAGGGTCGACAAGATGGTGCCGTCCGCCACGGCTGCGACCGGCGGACTGTCGATGATGATGCGGTCGAAGCGCTCGCCCAGACCGAGCAGGAACTCGCGAAACTTTTCGGAGTGCAGGACGTCGGCGGGGTTCGGCGGGATGGGGCCGGAGCGGATGCAAAAGAGGTTCGGCACGATGGTGGGGATGGCCACGTCTTCGATGGTGGCTTCGCCGACCAGCACGTTGGTGACGCCGCCCGCGCCGGGCGCCGGGAAGATGCGATGCAGACGCGGACGACGCAGATCGCAGTCGACGATGCAGACGCGCTGGCCGCCCTGCGCGAGGGTGATGGCGATGGCGCAGCCCACCGTGGTCTTGCCCTCGGACGGAGCTGCGCTCGTGACGAGCAGCGCCTTCGGCGGCTTGTCCGGGTTCATGAACAGCAGGTTGGTACGGATGCTGCGCGCCGCTTCGGCGACGGCCGAGAGCGGCCGTTCGTGCACCAGCAGCTCGCGATCGCCGCCTGGCGCGGGCGCACGGCGCGGCCGTTTCGGTGAGCTCGGGCCCTTCTGGCGGCTCTTGCCGCCGGCCAGCTCGCCGTCTTCGTTGACGGCGGGAAGCAGACCGAGGAACGGCAAACCGAGATGCGTCTCGACGTCGGCTGGCGTCTTCACCGAGCGGTCCAGCTGCTCACGCAAGATGGCGAGCAAGAGCCCCAGGAAGGTGCCGATGGCCACGCCGGCGCCAACGTTGGCAGGCACGTTCGGGCGGATGGGGGCTTTGGGTACGACGGGCGGATCGACGACGCGGACGGTCTCCACGTTCATCATGCGCGCCATGTCCGCTTCCTTCATCTGGTCGAGAAGCATTCCGTAAAGCTTCTCGTTCTGCGAGCGGAGGCGATCCAGGCGGTGGTATTCGAGCTCTTTCAGGTTCAGCTCGACGGCCTGTCGGCGTGAGCCCTCGTACAGGCCGGCGTGTCCCGCCTCGCGGTGGGCGATGACCGCGAGGTCCCGCGCGAGCGATCCCTGGATGTTGCGCACTTCTTCGAGCAGGTCTTTCTTGTTCTGCTGGATGGTCTCGTCGGCGCGCCGCACCAGCGGGTGGTTTTCGCCTTTGCCCTCGCCGAGCAGCTCGCGGCGAGACCGGATCGCATCCTGGTATTGCTTGCGCAGGTTCGAAAGAAACGAGTTGTTGAGTAGCTCCGAGGCAGGCAGCTGGTCGGGATTCTCGGCACCCACCTTCGACAGCTCGGTGTACCGCGCCAGGTAGTCCTGTTTTTGCGTGCGGGTCTCGGCCAGGGCCTTGTCGTAGGTCTCCATGTCCATGCGGATCATGCGCGACACTTCCTCGGGCGAGCTGGACGGCAGATCGTTGGTCTTCTTGAACTCGTGCAGCTTGTTCTCGGTGTCTTCGAGCTCGCCGCGAAAGTGCTCGAGCTGGCCGGAGAGCCAGTCCGACGCGTCGGTCATGCCCTTGGCCTGCTTCTCGTGGTTCTGCCGTACGTAGGCGCGCGAGACCGCTTCGCACAGCATGGCTGCCATGGCCGGGTTGGAGTCCTCGCACGAGACCGTGACGAGGCGGCTGGCCTTGACCGGCTCGACCTTCACGCGGCCGCGCAGCATGGCGGTGGCGTCTTCGACCGGGATGGGCTTTTCGGGTTTGTAGTGGAGAAACTGCGGATCGCTCTGCAGCCCTTTTTCGCGCACGACCCGCGAAAGCACGAGATCCGAGGTGAACAGCGCATACTGCGTTTCGTAGTACTCGCGGTTGTCGACCAGCATGCCCCAGAAGCGGGCGCTGTCGTCCTTGTTGCCCATGGGGTTGACCACATCGGGCACGAACTCGACGAGCGCGACGGCGCTGTAGACCTTGGTGAGGCTCTTCGAATAGACCAGGCTGAGCACGCCGCCAAGCACCATGCCGAGCACGGCGAAGAGCCAGTTGTTGCGCAGTGCACGCAAAAAGAACGAGAGCGAGTAGGGCGACTCTTCCGGGACGAGGGCCGGGTTGGTCTTGCCGGACACCGTGCGCCGCTGCCCCTTCGGGCCGGCTGCGGGGTCTTTGGCGGACGCGCGCGGCGCCGCTGCAGGTCTCTGTTTGTGGTCCGCGCTGGCCATCTGGGTTGGTCCCTCTAGCATACGTTTCCCATGCCACCCACGACTCCAGACCCCCGTCGCGACGCGTGGCTCGGGCACCATCGGGCCGCCGCTGCGCTCGCCGCATTCCAGGCCTTCGCGCCGCGCGAGCCGTTCCTGGTGGTCAAAGGCGTGGCACTCTGCGCGCGCTACGGGTGGGATCCCGCCGACGTGCCGATTTCCGACGTCGATCTGCGGGTCACCACGCGTACCTGGTGGCGCCTCCGGCGGCGCCTGCTCGGCCCCGAGCCCGGCCCCCTGCGCCAGGACTCGCCGCTCTACGCCAACCTGGTGCTCGCTTTCGCGGGTCACCTCGTGGACATCGAAGCCACCTGCGGTCCGCCGTTTCTCACGCGCCTGCGGGTCGAGGGGCTGCTGGCGCGGGCCGAGCTCGCACGGCTGCCGGGTGCCGAGCCTTTTCTGGTCCCGTGCGCCACCGACCACGCGCTGCTGCTCGCCATCAACTTGTTCAAGGACGGCCTTCGCGCCGCCACCGGCTACGCCCGCCGCAACGCCGTGCGCCTGGCGGACGAGCCCGACTTCGACGTCGACGCGTTCGCGGCGCGCGCCCGCCGCGCGCGGATGCACACGCTCGCCGCCACGGTGGCGCGGGATCTCGCCTCCGAGTCTGCGGTCTGGCGTGCCGTAGATCGTGCCCTCGGCCACAACAAGCACCCTCTGTATTCGGTGTTGCATGCACGGAGCCACCGCGTTCCAGAGGCGTTGCCCGCGCGCGTGGTGCGGCGTCTCGGCTCCGATTCGATGCGCGATCGGGCCATCGCGCTCGGCCTCGGCGTGGCCTACCTCGCTACGACGTGGCGCCGGCCTTGAGCGTGGCCAAATCGATGCGGCGGTCGGCGTGTTTCAGCAGCAACGGGCGATGCGACACGATGATGGTGGTGACCTTGCCTTTGAGGTCCCGCAGCATGTCGGCGAGCTCGGCTTCGGTGGCCTCGTCCAGGTTGGCGGACGCCTCGTCCAGCACGAGCAGCCCCGGCTTGGCCAGCAGCGCGCGCGCCAGACACAGTCGCTGCTTCTGACCCGCGGACAAGCCCGCGCCGTCTTCCCGGATTGGATGCGCGAGCCCGCCCGGCTGGGCGCGCACGGTGGCTTCGAGCCGCGCGAGTCGGAGCGCCGCCCACAGCTCGTCGTCGGTGGGGTTGCTGCCGGGCGCGAGGCCGTAGCACAGGTTGTCGGTGAGGCTGCCGGCAATCAGGTACGCCTCGGCGCCGACGTACCCGACAGCGTGGCCTTCTGCGAAATACGCGCGCGGCGCGAGCCCGGCGATCGCCACCGCGCCGCCGCCGGGTTCGGCGATGCCGAGGAGCAGCGACAGCAGCGTGCTCTTGCCAGCGCCGCTCGGCCCGGTGACCGCGAGCTGCTCGCCGGCCGCGACGTCGCAGGAAAAGTTCTGGAAAACCCAGGGCGAACCGTCGCCGTAGCGATACTGCACGCGGTCGAACCGCACGGCGGGCGGCAGGCTGACCTCGGTGCGGACCACGCGCGGCTGTGGAGAGGCCGAGGTGGCGGCGCGCACGTTGTCCATGCCGACGTTCTTGGCGTAGTCGAGGCAAGCGACGAACTGCGGCGCGTATTGCGTGCAGGTCGCAAGGTTCCCCACGGTGGTGGAGACAGCCTGGACGAAGCGCACGAACAGGTACAAAAACGACAGCAGCACGAGCGCGGGCGTGCCAAAGGTGCGCTGGCTGACCAGGACGATCGCCACGATCAGCAACGTGCCGGCGAGCGGCGCGGCAACGCCGGACAGATTGCCCCAGAGCGCGGCCGAAATGGCGTGGTTGGCATAGCCGTCGATGCTCTGGCGAAAGCGCCGGTGCTCGGCCGCTTCGGTGC
>JAYUXI010000035.1:0-5464 GCA_043753085.1 Myxococcales bacterium
CGCTCGCGCAGCGCTTTGCTGCACTGCAGCGCGCCGAGGCGGTAGTGCAGCTTCGGCAGCTTGTTCTTGTAGTCGTGCTTCACGAGCTCCACCCGGGTCGGCTCGGTGTGCAGTCGCGGTATGCCCTCTGCGAAGCTCACGACGGCGGCGATGGTTTTCGGCTTCTCGACCGCAGACTGCATCGCCTTTTTCTTGGCGACGAACGCGTCCAGAACGGCCATGGCCACGGCTTCGCTGCGCGATTTTTCGTCGGCGGAGTCGACGATGTGCCACGGCGCTTCGGACCACGACGTGGCGTCGATGAGGAGATCTCGGGTCTTGCGGTAGGCCTTCGCGTGTTTGATCTCGGCGGCGTCTTCCGGCTGCACGCGCCACCGCTCCCTCGGGTCCGCCAGGAACTTGTCGACGCGTTTCCTCTGCACCTTTTCATCCAGATCGAGATGGACCTTCAGCAGCAGGCCGCCTTCGGCCACGAACATCTGCTCGAAGCGGCGCACCTCTTCGACCATCTTCTTTACATGGCCCTTTTCGAGCTTGTCGTCGTGCTCGTGCAGCGCCAAAAAGAGCTCGTCGTACCAGCCGCTGAACACGAATGCGCCGTTGCCCTGCTCGGGCAGGGCGTGCCAGTAGCGATGCATCCACGGGCGGGCTTTTTCCGACTCGTCGCGAGAGCCCCACGCCAAGGTACGCACGTGGCGGGTGTCGAGCCATTCGGAGAGGTCGTTCACGGTCTGGCCGCGGCCGGAGCACGCGCTGCCGGTGAGCACGACGATCCAGGGGTAAGACCGTTGCTTGGCGTTCTCGAGCTGCAGGTCGAGAAGCTTCGGGGCCGTGCCTTCTTCGAGCTCGGGTTGGGCGGGGGGCTCGGGCTTCGGACGCAGGGGCTTGGTCGGCATGGGCCGTCTACTTTGAACCGGAACCGCGCGCACGTCTACCGACCCGACCGGCCTCGAACTGAGCTAGCCATGCGTTCATGGTGGACACCCAGAAGCCTCGTTCCGGTCCGCTCGCGCACGTTCGCGTCGTCGAGCTCGAAGGCCTCGGCCCGACGCCTTTCGCCGGCATGCTCCTCGCCGACTTCGGCGCGGACGTGGTGCGTATCGATCGACCGAACCCCTCGGCCCCGCTGGGCTTGGGCGGCGAGGCCGACCTGTTCGGGCGCGGCAAACGCTCCATCGTGCTCGACCTGAAGGTGCCGGCCGACCTCGACGTGGCGCGGCGGCTGGCGCTGCGCGCGGACGTCGTGATCGAAGGCCATCGTCCCGGCGTCATGGAGCGGCTCGGCCTCGGCCCAGAGTCGTTGCTGTCCGTGCAGCCGCGCCTCGTGTATGGCCGCGTGACCGGGTACGGCCAAGACGGCCCGCTCGCGCAGCGTGCCGGTCACGACGCCAACTATCTCTGCCTGGCGGGTGCGCTCGGCTTGATCGGAACGGCCGAGCGCTCGGTGCTTCCCCACAACCTGCTGGCCGACTTCGGTGGCGGCGGCATGCTCTTGGTCGTCGGCGTGCTCGCCGCGCTCGCTCAGGTGGCGCAGACCGGCCGCGGACAGGTCGTCGACGCCGCCATGGTGGACGGCGTCGCGCTGCTCTCGACGATGCTACTGACCATGCGCAAACTTGGGTTTCTGCGCGAAGAACGAGAGGCCAACGTGTTCGACGGCGCGGCGCCTTTTTACGCGGTGTACCCGACCAAAGACGGCGGACAGTACGCGCTGGCCGCGGTCGAGCCGCCGTTCTTCGCCACGTTTCTCGAGGCCGCAGGAATCGACACGAGCACGTTTGGCAGCGTCCTTGACCCGTCGCGCTGGGCGGCGCAGAAGGCTCACCTCGCCGCCACGTTTCTCACGCGTACGCGCGCCGAATGGGACGCGGCACTCGTCGGCCTCGACGTCTGCGCGACCCCCGTGCTCTCGCTCTCCGAAGCGATTGCCCACCCGCACAACGTGGCGCGGGCGACGTTCGTCCATGCGCACGGATCAGTGCAACCTGCACCGGCACCGCGCTTCTCGCACACGCCGGCGGCGATCCTGTCGACGGCGCCGGTGCGCGGCGCCGACACGGCGGCGATACTCGCCGAGCTGGGTGCTTGGAGTCCGTGAGGCGAGTGCTCGGACTCACGAGTCGGCTTCGCCGCCGTTCGCATCGCCTGCGGCGAGTGCTCGGACTTATAGGGCGTAGGCAGCGCGCACCAAGCGCGCGAGCAGGCGTTCCTTCGCGCCGCTTGCATGCGCCAGGCGCAGGTGCCGCAAGGCGCCGTCGACCTTGGGCCCCGACGCCGGCATCGCCAGCGCTTTGGCGAGCGCCAGGGCGCGCGCTGGATCCGACTGCGCGGCGTCCAACTTTTTCAAGCGCCCGGCCAGCTCGAGCTCGTCGGCCGTGAAGTCGCAGCCGAACGGCAAGGGCGGCAGCGCCGCGGGGTGATTGCCGCGCGGCTTGGTCCACTCCGAAAGCACCTGGCCGAGGCGCTCCGGCAGATTGTCGCGCTGGTGAGCGGGAATTTCCCACGTCGGGTCGATTTTGCGCGCGCGACGCGCCTGGTCGAGCAGCTGATTTTGAACGCGCGAGTCGGCGATGGCGAGCATTGCCTTGATGCACTCTTCGTCGGTCTTGGCGCGCAGGTCGGCCACGCCGTACTCGGTGACGAACACATCACGCAGGTGACGGGCGATGGTGACGTGCGGGTACTCCCAGACCACGTTCGATTGCAACGTGCGTCCGGCGCCGCGGGTGGCGCGAAACATCAGGATGGAACGGCCGTCGGGGAGCTGGTGGGCCATCGTCACGAAGTCGTGCTGCCCGCCGACGCCGGACACCACCTGGCCGTTCTCGACTTGGTCGGATACGGCGGCCCCGAGCAGGGTGGCCTTCATGCACACGTTCAAGAACCGCGCTTTTCGGCGCTGGTCTTTCTCCAGGTCGTACGCCTGAAAAATGCGATTGACCTCGGCGACGGAGGTCATGTCGATCAAGGCGCGTTCTTGGTCGGGCAGCGCGCGCAAGCGCTCGTAAAAATCCCGAGGCCCGACGAAGAATGCACCCTGCATGCTGGTGCCGGCATCGCCGGTATCTGCATCGTACACGCGCCTTTTTACGAGACCGGCCTCGTACAGTGCAAACAGCGGGTTCGAGAGCAGCTCGCTGGCGACGTAGAGACCCTCCTCGAAGGCACCGACGCCGCCGATGGCGTGCGCGACGTGACCGCCCCCAAGACGCTCGAGGATACTGCGATGCACGTCTGCGCGCTGGTGCCGCAACCGCAGGGCGTGACAGGCGGCGTCGCCCAGGGCGCCGATGCCTACCTGCAACGTGCCGCCGTCCTTCACCAACGCGCTGGCCCGCAGGCCGATGGCGTAGTCGGCCAGGCTGACGGGCTCGTGCGGCACGCTGAACGGCTCGTGGTCGAGTGCCGGATCGTCGACGACGATCTCGAACGCGCCTTCCGGGACGATCGCTCGATGCCCGAACCATGGCAGCTTGCGATTGACCTGTCCCACCGCCAGAAAAGGCCGTCCGGTAGCGCGCAGGCGCGTGAACAGCTCGGGCGTCAGGTCGGGGTTGGAACCGTAGCTGTACACGCCGTTTTTGACGGCGAGCGACTGCAAAACGACGTTGAGTCCGCGGCTCACGATATCGCGCGCGGCCATTGAGTAGTTTGCACTCATGATGTCGCGCTGCGCCGTGGGGTGGCCCACCACCGAGCCCGAACGCACGTAGAACTCCACCACGTGGACGTTGCGCGGCATCTGTCCGGCTTCCTGGTCGTCGACGTACTCGAGCCGCTCCCAGTCGCCCCATATGCGCTCGCGCGCCGGGGCCAAGAAGCGCTCCTCCAGCTCGCGTTTGCCGCGCGGCGGATTGAGCGAGAGCGCGGTGGCGAACTCGAGCTGCAGGGTGGAGTCGCGCTTGGCGCGCCGGTACAGGGCGTTGAGCAGGGCATTGGGTTTGCCGATGCCCAGCGGCGTGCCGACCACGAGGCGCGTGCCGATGCGGTCGATGATGGTGGAGACCGCCGCTTCGATCGCCTCGTGTGCCATGCGGCGGTCGTATCAGGGCAAGGCAGTCAGCGGTAGGGCAGGCCAGTGCTCGTGGCGGGATCCCCAGGTGTCTTGCGGTTCACGTAGCCAGCCACGCGGGTGGTCACCAGGATGCCGAACGACGCCAGGACAACAGCGCACTGCAGCCAGCCACCCAGCCATGGCAAGATGCCGCACACCGCGAAAAGCGCCGACCCAAGTGCGAGATGCACGTAGTGGTTCTTGGTGCGGTGCTGCAGGAGCGCCGCGCCTGCGGTGGTGAGAGACGCGGTGAGGGCGCCGGCGACCGCCACGGCGAGCGCCATCAGGAACACCAGTGCGAACGGAATGCCGATCACGGTGACACACAGCACGACCACACCAGCGATCGAGCCGATTACGCCAGCGATACCATACGCGATCGACGCCACGGGCTTTTCGGCCACCGCGGTGCGCAGGCGATCCATGCGATCGGGTACGACTGCAAGAAACAGCGCCCCGAGCACGAACAGGAAGGCGAAGTTGCCGAACACGTCCGAGACGCCGCGCGAGGTTCTTGCCCCGAGCGACAGGCTCTCGCCTTTCGGTTCTTGCTCGCTCGTGACGCCGCCCTCGTCGTCGTGGGTGAAGATGCCGCCGATCACCTTGTGGTCACCGCGCGCCTGGCCGCCTTTCTCGACGTGGACGCGGCCGCCAACCGCGAGCGTGTCGCCGGTGATCACGCCGCCTTCGTGCACCGTGACGGAGCCGCCGGTAACCACCAGATCGCCGTCCACGGTGCCGAAGATCTCGGCGGATCCGCCTGTCACACTGACGTCGCCGACCACCTCGCCCTTTTCGATGCGCAGGTCCTCGCCGAGCACGGCGCGGTCGCGTTTGCGAGCGTCGCCGGTGCCGGGTGGCGGCGCCTTCACGCCGGCCTCGAGCGCACTGATCTCGAGCAGCGTACCACCCGCACCGCGACGCTTCGCCACGAACGACCCTTCGGCCAGCATCGATTCCAGCACCTCCTTCGCGTCCGCGTCGGTCACGTCGAGGGTGACGTCGCCCGCGGAGCGAATCCCGTCGGTGTGGATCACCAGGTTCCAGCCGGCCTTCCTGGCCAGCTCCGCCAGCGCTGCGTCCTTCGGCACGCCCTCGAGACGAAGCGTGACGTTGGGCCCCGGCGCCGCCCAGTCGCCCTCGAGTCGAACGTCGGCCAGCGCGTTCGTCGCGGCGCACAGCACGGCCAGGCCGAGGCCTCGGGTCATCCACTTTTTCCATTGTTTCATGATTGATTCTCCGGAGACGTTCAGGCTCGTTCGCGCGGCGCCACCCAGGTCGCGAGCATCACGACGCAGACGGTGGCCGCCGTCACGACGGCAAGGCCCAGAGCGAGAGAGCTCTGCGCCAGGAGGCTGCGCGCGAAGAGCGCGCCGCCGTGGGTCAGGTGTCGGAGGTCGCGGGCGTATT
>JAYUXI010000036.1:0-12884 GCA_043753085.1 Myxococcales bacterium
GAGTCGGCTCCGCCGACGCTCGCGTCGCAGCGCTTCGCTCGCGAACGCTCAGCGATCCGCGTTCTTGCTGCGGCGGCGGAGGAAGGCGCCGAGCGCCACGCCGAGACCGACGAGCATCGGGGTGAGGCTGCCGGCGCCGCCACCGCTGGTGGAGCAACCGCCCTCGTCTTCCCCGGCCGCGGCGCCATCGCCCGAGCTGGAGCTCGCGCCGCCCGAGCTGCTGTTCGCCGTGCCCGATGAGCTACTGGTCGATCCGTTGCCGCTGCTACCGCCGGACGAAGAGCCGCCACCGCCAGACGAAGCGCCGCCGCTCGAGGAGCTCGCTGCGTCGATGCACTGACCGATGGTGAGATCCGCCGACGTGCACGCCTTGCCGGCCGGACAACCGCCGCCGTTCTGGCAGCCGAGCGCGCAGCGGTTGGTGGCGTCGCACACGAAGCCCACGGGGCCGCAGGTGGTGGCCACGTTGGCCGGCGTGCATTCGAGCTGCGCGCCGCCGCAGTTGCCGTCGATGCAGTCGCTCGCGCGGCATTCCGCGTTGCCCGTGCAGGCCTGGCCGCTGGTGAGGCCGCACTTCTGATCGTCGCCGCAAGCGCCGGCGCGGCACTGCGCTGCGCCCGCGTCTGCCGTGCAGATCTCGCCGCCCGCGAGGCCACACTTGTCGTCGGCCTTGCTGCAGACGCCCGACGCGCAGAAGAGCGTCGCGGTGTTGCGGTGTCCCATGTCGTCTTGCAACCAGCAGATCCCCTGATCGGCCAGAAGCTCTTGCGGCCGGACCGGCAATGGCGCGTCGTTCTGGAGCTTGTTGAAGCACCCGCCGCCCACGCCTTCGAGGCAGTAGCGGGTGGCGCCGCAGGTCGCCTCGGACGTGCCGTCGCCGGTGATGGTGCACGCATTGGTGCACGCGCCGTTCACGCACTTGGCGCCGCCGCGGGTGATACCTGGCGCGTCGTTGCAGCTGCCGTCGTTGACGCACTGGCCGCACGTGGCGCCGTCGGCGGCGCAGTAGGGTTGGCCGGCGCCGCACGCGCGCGTGCCGGCGGCGCCCGAGTCGCCGTTGCAGGTCTTGCAAGAGCCGTCGGGATCGCAGCCCGGGTTGGCCGCGGTGCACGCGGTCGGCGAGTTGGTGCCGAACCCGGCGGTGCAGGCGACGCACGAGGTCTGCGGCACCTGGCGTGCGTTGGCTTCGCCCACGACCGCGACGGGCACGAGCGCGGAAGTGCAGAACGGCTTGGTGCCGGCGCAGGTGCTGTGCTCGTCGTCGCCCTGGGTCACGACCTCGGCCGCGGTGGGGCAGATCTCGTCGGCGCCGAGCTTGTAGACGCGGATGTCGTCGAAGTCGGCCGCGGGCGCCGGCGCGGTGCTGCAGCTGTTGCTGCCGCCGTTGGAGAAGTTCTGCAGCTTGAGGATGACGCGGTTGGTGCCGTTCAACAGATCCGACGCGCGGACCGTGAAATCCTTCGCGTAGAAGTTCCAGCCCACCGCGTCGACCGGCACGGGGTTGACCAAGCCGTAGCCGCCCGTCGACCGGCCGCCGCAGCAGTTGTCGCTCATGACGTCGCAGTTGTTGCTCAGATCGCGGAAGCTGCCGTCGTTGAAACCGGGATCGCCGATCAGCCAGTGCTCGCCGTTGCGGCAGCCGCCGATCGACCCTTGCGCGTCCGGGAAGCCGCCCGCGGACGCCGAGTAGTTGAGGCCGATGTACGGCTGGGCGCGCACGCCGGCGATCGCGTTGGCGCGAATCCACGAGGTGACGCAGAAGCGATCGCCAGTTTGCGCTGGAAACGTGGCGCGCGCGCTGCTGCGGCCGCCGGACCAGCGGACGCTTTCGGTCACGTAGCGGCCGCTGCAGTCCGGCTCGATGGGAGTGATCGCTTCCACGGGCTTGGGCGGGTTGCCCGGATCGCGCGCAAAGGTCGTGCAGCCGCCGGTGCTGAGCCACGACTGCGAGAACGCGTCGGCCTCCTGCCAGTCCTGGTAGTAAACGAGGTCACGAGCCTGCGCCGAACCAATGCCGAGAGTCAGGGTGGTGGCCGCAGCGGCCAGCCCCAGGTTGATACGAGCGAGTCTATTCATGATCCTGTCCTCTGTTGCGATGCGAAGCTGCCGGGCACACGTGCGACCAGCGTAGGGAACGATGACGATGGCGAGAACTGCAAGCGCGCGGCTTCACGGCGCGTACGCGCAGCGGCCCGCGGTGAAGGCGTAGTAGCGGCGATTCAGAGTGGCGCCGCCGTAGCTGCCGTACTGCGCCGGAACGTGGCCTTCGAACGAGCCATTGTTGAACGTGTGCAGCGTGCTGGTGCCCGCCGCCGGGCTCTTCTTGACATACTCGAAGCCCGCGCCAGCAAGATCCATGTGACCGAGTGGACCCGCGCCCAGCGCCCGGCGCCCGGGGGCCGGGATGATCGCCGTGGAGTCGGGCGCGCGGTACTCCGGATAGAGGTAGTTCCACATGTGCACGAGGTAGGCGTTGCAGTTGCTGTCCCTGCACGCCGGCTCGTTGCCGCCCCGCGTGGTGGGCGGCAGGGGCAGATCGCCCCAGGGGTACTTGCGCGCGTTGTTGACGACGCCGGCTGCCGTGGCAGAGTCGTTCCACGCCATGCGCAGATCGTCCGGATCGGCGAGCTCGCCGCCGTCCCAGATGCAGAAGGCCGCGGCGACCGCCGGCATCAGGCACGACATCACCTTTTGATCGAGCACGTCGTGCGAGTACATGCCGACCTCGTTGGCCGGCACGGCGCCTTCGCCTTCGCCGTCCCCCGCGTCGAACCAGTACGCGCGGCCGCCGCCGACCGACACCTGGCAGCCACGCGCGCCGCTGATGGTGCCGTACTGCCATTCGTCGGTGATGGCGTTCGGACCGAAGCGCTTGGCCACGTCGTTCGGATTCTCGGGCAGCCAGGGGTCCCACTCGGCGGCGTTCCAGCGGTTGGCCGGTAGGTCGAGCCCGCCGATGTAGCCCTTCACGTTGCCGTTCACGCGCTCGATGAACTCGCGCATGCGGCCGGCGGTGATCTTGTACTTGCCGAGTGCGACCTTGGGCATGGTCGGGCGCTGCACGTCGATGGTGGCGCAGCAGTCGTCGCCGCCGTTCTCGGTGGCGCCGCAGGTGTCACCGCCGTAGGTGCGCGCGCAGCTACGGCGCTGCACGCAGATCTTCTTGCCCGAATGGCAGCCGTCCGACGCGCAGTCGGTCGGCGCGGCGCAGGCCTTGCCCTCGGCGCACTTCGGGTTGCCGGCGCCGCCGCAGTCCACGTCCGTCTCGTCGCCGTTCTGGACGAGATCGCTTGCGGTGGGGGCCTTGCAGCGAAAGCCGTTGACCCCGGCGCCGGGGCTCGCGTTGGTCGACGGCGCGCCGTCTGCGCAGACGCGGCTGTCGCAGTCGGTGCCGACCTTGCAGCCGAGTCCGGTGGCGCACGACGGGCGGGAGAGCAACCCGCCACAATCGCGGTCGGTCTCGGTGCCGTTGGTGATGTTGTCGCCCGGGGTGGGCACGGTGCACAGGGGCTGCGCGATCGACGTGTTGCAGAACGTGACGCCGCCGCAGTCGGTCTGCTGCGCGCACTGCTGCCCGTTGCCACACTGCGCAGGGGCCGCGCCGCCGCAGTCCACGTCGGTCTCGCCTTGGTTCAGAAAGTTGTCGTTGAAGGCGGGCGTCTGGCAAATGTTGCCGACGCAGTTGCCGCCGCTCGCGCAGTCGCCCGGGGCGAGGCAGAAGCGACCGGGCGCGCAGCGCAGCGCGGTGCCGGATCCGCCGCAGTCGACGTCGGTCTCGGTCAGGTTCTTCACGCCGTCGAGGTTGGTGGCGACGCACTTGCTCGTCGCCGCGTCGCACAGATCCGACACGCAGTCGCCGGCTTCGACGCATTTCTTGGGGAACGAGCATTTGCGCACGCCGGGCCCGCCGCAGTCGACGTCGGTCTCGGTGCCGTTCTCGAGGCCGTCGTCCTCGCTGGGCGCGGCGCACACGCCGCCCGTGCACACGCGCTCGATGCAGTCGGCAGCGCCGCCGCAAGTCTTGCCGGGCAGGCACTTGTTCGTACAGGCGAGGCCGCAGTCCACGTCGGCCTCGTTGCCATTCTCGATGCCATCCGTGCAGGTTGCAGGTTCCTGCCCACTGGAGCTGGACGCCGCGCCGCTCGAGCTGGCTTGACCCGAGCTACTCGACGCCGCGGTTCCGGAGCTACTCGCCGTGAAGCCACTGGACGACGCGGCCCCACTGCTTGCAGCGCCGGGATCGTCGGCGCCGCCCTCGCTGCTGCACGCAGCGAGCAGAGCCACTGATATGGAGGCGAACGGTGCGAGTCGAGAAGACATTCGAGCCATGACTTCTCACGATACGTGAGGCCGTCTCCTTTCCTGCATTTCGAGCGCTTGAGAATTGATTCTTTTGCCCGCAGCGTACGGTTGTCGCTGGTCGCGCACACGAACATCCGGTGTATGTTCGGGGCCATGGCTCGCATTCTGATCGTCGGCGCCACCTCGGCCATTGCCCGCGAAGTCGCGAAGATTCACGCGACTCGTGGCGACACGCTCGCCCTGCTTGCCCGTGATCCCGCGGAGCTAGCCGCCGTGGCGCGCTCCCTCGGCGCGGCGGTGCTCTGGTCGCGCAGCAAAGACTTCACGCACACCGCGGACAACGAAGCTTTCTTGCGGGAGGCGATCGGGGCGCTCGGCGGTCTCGACGTGGCGCTCATCGCGCACGGCTGGCTGGGCGACCAGCGGGAGAGCGAGCGCTCGATCGCCCACGCCGAAGACGTGTTCGCCGCCAACTTCACCAGTGCCGTGTCTTTCATCGTGCCGCTCGCCAACACGTTCGAGGCCGCGGGCGGCGGATCGCTCGTCGTGATCTCGTCGGTAGCCGGCGATCGCGGCCGGCCCCGCAACTACACCTACGGCGCCGCGAAGGGTGCATTATCCATCTACCTGCAGGGCGTGCGCTCTCGGCTTTGCGGTAGCGGCGTGCGGGTGTGTACCGTCCGCCTCGGCCCGGTGAACACGAAGATGACGGTGGACCACCCGAAGAACGCGCTGTTCGCCACGGCCGAGGGCGTGGCGGAACGCATCGTGCGCCTCGAGATCCGTGGACCGCAGGACGCCTACGTGCCGAGGTTCTGGAAACCCATCATGACCGTCGTGCGCAACCTGCCGGAGTACCTGTTCCAGCGTTTCGGCTTTCTGAGCGGCCGCTGAGCAGCCGCCCCGGCACTTCGCCGCGAGCCTGCGCTCCACTATGGACTCTGCACACAATACAAGCGCAGCTGCTCGGTGCATTCTCGCTGGGCGGACGAGATCCACGCGTCCGTGTCGCCTAAAGTAGGGCTGACTGCGTTACCGGCCCAGCCAAGCGGCGCCGGCGCACTAGGCCCGGCGGTCCAGTTGCTGCAGGTTTCGAATCCGCCACCTGGCGGGTTGGCTCCGGTCCAGACCCATCGGTCGCCATTACCGTCTCCTGACGCCCGCTCGCCAGTGGCCAGCCGGTCGATGGGTACCGACGGCCCACTTGCAAACAGCTCCTCACGGTTCTCTGCAATTTTCGAGGGCTGCTGCCCCTCCAATGGCGGTAGAAAGAACGCGGTGCCTGGTGGCATGCGCTCCTTCCCGCCCGTGAACGTCGTCGAGGTATCAGACCACAAGACGGCGACAGAGGGTCCGGTGAGACCGGCGGCATCGGCGTCTTGCTTGCACAGCGCATCTGCCGTTTCAAAGATCGAGAAGTCTAAGTTGGCGGCGAAGTCGCCCCTTACCGGATGCGAGAGAAAGATATAGGTCAGGGGCTCCCCGCCGCCAGAGCTGCCGCCCCCGGGAGCGCCAGACGAGCTGGGCGCGGAGCCCGAGCTGGATGACGAGCCGCTGGCCTGCCCCGAAGACGATCCCGCGCCGCCGCTACCTGACTGCCCAGAGGACGCATTGCTGCCGCCGTCACCGTCCGAAATGGGATCGTCACCGACGCACGCCACGCCTGCCACGGTCCACGCCAGAAAGACCAAGCTCACCGGTAGCCACGCTGCTCGCATGCCTCGACGATACCGAAGAGTTCGCGGAACCGGACGCTCATGTTCGACGCTGCCGCGCGATCAGTTCGGTGTGACGGTCACCATGTAGGTCAAGTCTCGTGTCAGCTGTCCGATCGTGTACGTCGTCGCGCCGGTCGTGGTGCAGGTGCGTGGCGTCTGGCCAATCGCCATGTAGTCAGTGATGGCCGAGCTGCCCGTGGTGCCTGCGGTCCAGGTGACCTCGAGCTGCTCGATCCACTCCGAGGCCACGACGCCGGCCGCAAGGAGCGCATCGACGAAGTCCATCTGCGTGGCTTTTCTGGCGGCGGTGCCCCGCGTGATCACCAGGAAGGGCGCGGTTCCCTTCGCGCTGGCAACGTGGAAGAGGGGCGAAGCGTTTCGCTGCAGAGCCGCCTGCGCTCCGAATGCATTCTCGAGTTCGCTCGCTGATTGGCCGTGGCCGTGGCGTAGGATCGGGGGATCCGCCAAGGGCCTGCGCGACGGGAGCTCACTCGGCCTCGAGGTCACTGATCCCGTACCAAAGGCGACTGAGCAGCGAGAGCGGAACCATGTCGACCGCGACGGTGCCATCCGAGGATGGCTTCTTCAGCGCGAGGGCGAATGTCGCCAGCTCGGTCTCGTTCATGCGGAACGTGGCGGCGATGCGTTCAGTCGGTCCGCGTGGGCCACGAGCGCCGCCATGATGCTCGGAGCGTGTGCAGCATGCACCAATGCGCGGACGGTGTGGGGTGTCCGCGCCTGGATCTCGTCGAGGTAGAAATTCGACTTGTTGAGCTTGTTGTCCAACTGGATCTTTCAGCGCAAACGACAGAGCTGGACCAGCTGGTCGGGGCGTAACGTCGGCTCGCGACCAGTTGGGGAGGTAGTAGCGGTGCGTAGAAAGTACGGGTCTTCTCCGCTGTGGCGAAGCGCGGCGAAGCGTGGCGCACGAGGGAAACCACGGATGGTGATACTCATCATCGGCATGCGAGCTGAGGATGCCTGGCCGAGTCTCGACCTCCTGCACGATCTAGACGTCTTGCTCGAAGAGCGGCACGTCACCCGGGCCGCCAAGCGGCGCGGCGTCACCCAGTCGGCGATGAGCGCACGACTGGCCAAGCTGCGAAGCTTCTTTGCCGATCCGCTGCTGGTCGATGCGCGTCCCCACCTGCTGCGCACGGCGCGCGCCGAGTCGTTGCGACTTCCGCTGCGCTTGGCACTCGGTCAACTGTCGGACGTGATCAGCCAGAGCAAGCCGTTCGATCCGCACACCTCGACGCATACGTTCGTGCTCGTGGGCAACGACATCGCGGAAGCGATCGTGGTGCCGGGCTTGCTGGCTCGGTTTCAGCAGGGCGCGCCAGGCGTCAAACTGCAGATGCGGCGCGCCACCACAGACCTGCGGACAGAGCTGGGCGAGCGCGGCGGCGATCTGGCGCTCGAGCCGATGTCCGCAGCGTCGGATGCGTTGCACTCCTTCCCGATCATGCAAGACAGCTTCGTGGTGTTGATGAGGCAGGGTCATCCTCTGCAAGGCAAGCGCATGACGCTGGCAGCATATTTGCGATACCCGCACGTCCTCGTGTCGCCGGGGGGCCGACCGGGCGGAGCGGTCGACGACGCGTTGGCGAGACTGGGCAAGCAGCGCACCGTGGTGGCGGTGCTTCGTCACTTCGTGACCGCGCCCATCGTCGTGGCGCGCAGCGACGCATTGCTCACCTGTCCGGCGTCGCTGGCCAGCGCGGTGGCGGATCTGATGCCGCTGCACAGCGTCGTGCCGCCACCGCCACTGTCACTGCCGGCAAACCCGCTCGGCGCGATCTGGCACGAACGTTCCCACCACGATCCCGCCCACCTTTGGTTGCGTTCGCAGGTGCGCGCCCTGACGACACGCAGCTGAGCGAGCATCGGCTCACCGACGTGGTGATCCCGCTCTCATCACGCATCGCGATGACGACAAGTGCCAACCGTTGTTTCCGTCCCGGACACTCGCCGGCCAACATCGAGGCATGTCAGGTCTACGCAGTCACCGGCGCTTCGCTCTTTACTCCACGTTGGCGCTGGCGCTCGTTGCCACTACCGCGTCCAATGCCTCTGCCGGCGACGAGCCGCACGCCCGCACTCCGAGCTGGACGTCGGAGCTACGCGGGTCGGGCGGCGTATCCAACTTCGGCGGCCAAGGCGCCCTCGGCGCGCGCTTCGAAACCCGTCGCGGAGTTGCCCTTTCCGCAACTCTGCTAGGTGCATACGGCACCTGGTTCGTCGGCGGGCTTGCGTCCGAGAAGGCCTTGACGCTCGGCGGCGCTGCACTGGCCGAGATTCCCTTCGCGCAATCTGGAATCACTCGCTTCTCGCTGCGCACCGCACTGGGTGCACGCAGTACCGCAGCAGCCGACCTCCTAGGCGATCCGCGATCCTTCGTCCTCACCGCGGACGTCGGCTTGCGTGCGACCGTACAAGTTTCTTCGGCTCTCGAGCTGTACCTCGGCGCACAAGCGCCCGTCGCGCTGGCAGTGAGTCCGGATCCAGAGCTTGAAGAGATCTCGCAAGTGGGCGAGGTCGGCGCAGATCTCTGGCTCAACGAGCGCGTCGCGCTCACGCTGCAAGGACGCGTCGGCGGCACGTTCGGCTACGGGGGTGACGGCGCCAAAGCGCTCGCCCAAGGCAATCTGGGGATTCGCGTGGCGCTCGATACGCGCCGCGCGTGGGTACCCGTTGCCAAAAACGAGGGTGTCGGGCTTTTCGTGGCGATGGAGTGGCGGGCCAACGGGCTCGCATCGCATCTTTCGCACGGGCCGGCGTTCGCCGCCGGCATCGCCGTGCTCGACCGCCACCTCAAGATCGGACTGCTGGCTTCCACACGCCCCGGTCCGTTCAACGCAGAGACGTTTCCGACGAGGCCCGTGGGCCAAGCAACCTACAAGGGCCAGCGGACGCTCGCGTTGCGAAGTGATGGTGGCTTCATTGGGCTCCTGATCGCACCGTCGTTCGATCTTCCTTGGTTGTCTACCATCAATGTCGAAACACCGATTTCGGTTGGGCAAAGTGCGTACGGCTTTTACTTGCACGGAAACGATCGCAAGACGCCCGACGGACGGCGCGTCAGTGCGTGGGAAAACGAACTGTTCGATGGGCGTGACGCCGCGCCCGCGTTCGGAGTGGACGTGGGCGTCAAACTCGGAGTGCGTATCCCCGGTGCTCGGTTCCTCAAGCCGTACGTAGCGGCGCGCTACACGTGGAACTTCGGCTACGACGCGTACGTCACCGACAACTACAACGGGCCAAGCGCGGCGCTGGGCCTGGAGATCGAACGCTGACGCCGCCGGTCTGCAGTGGCGAAAGCCTTCGCTCGCCGTGAACATGGGGCTCACGGCGTCAAGTCTCGATTACGGCTTCGCCACTTTGTAGATCTTGCCGTCGCGGTATTCGCCGAGGCTGGTGCCGCGAGATGCCACGTAAATCGCGGCGTCGTCCTGGGCAAGCTGGATTGGCGAGGGCAGCTCGTCGATCAGCGTGACGAGGTTGCCGCCGTCGAGGTCTGTACTCTGCACGCGACCGTCGAGGTAGTCGGGGGCAGAGCCGCGTTCGGTCCACACCAGGCGGTCGCCCGCCACCAGGATCGCGTAAGGCGTGCGGCAGCCCGCCTGCAGCTCGAGCGGCTGTCCGCCATCGCGGGTCGCGCGCTGGACCGTGCCGTTGCCGGAGTTGACCCAGAACACGTGCCTCGCATTCACGGCGAGACTGCGCACGTTGTTCTGGCTGTCGGCGAGCGTGCCCTGATCGGTCGTGCCGACGTCGGCGCGCCAGATCTGTCCTTCCGTGGGAATTCCGAACGGGCCACGCGTCGAAAAGAAGATCGAGAAGCCGTCGAACACGACGTCGAAGGGAGAATCGAGGTTCTCCACGAACGCGAACGGTTCCGCGCCGGCGTCGTCCAGGCCGTTCAGATCTTCCACGTCTTTGGTGATGATGGCGCCGTCCTGGTTGCCGCTGCCCTGACTCACGGCGAAGAGCGTTCCCCCGCCGAGCGCGAGTGAACCTACGCCCTCGACGTCGAGGAACGATTCGGTGCCGGTACCGTCGAACGCCGTGCGCCACACTGCGCCTGCGCCCAGGCTTCCACGTGTGAAATACAGGTGTTCTAGATCTGCGGCCAGGTACGCGCCGTTCGGGGTGTCGAGAAACGACTGCGCGCAATCGCCGCCCGCCTGACACGAGGTGGATGCCCGGCGAATCCTGGCTTCTTGCATGGTCGGGCCGGACTCCATGAAGTATGCGGTCTGACCGGCGACGACGAGATCGGACAGAACTTTGCAATCATCGGCCAGGAGCACGGGCAAACAGCGATCTCCCGCGCAGGCCCCGCCCAGACAATCGTGGCGGCACGCGCCGCAGTGGCGCGGATCGTCGGGGATCGCTTCGATGCAGGGCGCTTCGCCGTCCCCATCGCGCCCTCCGCGCGCGTCTTGCCCGGAGCTCGCGCCGTCGGCGTGGCCTGGGTCGGTGGCGTCACCGCCTGCGGCGTCGACCGGTTCGACTTCTGGCAGTGCGCTGGTGCGCAGCCCGGAACACGCTGCAAAGGTGCAGAATGCAGCGACACCACCGAAGCCGAGCTGCACAGACGGGCGCGATGCCATCACCGGAGACTACTCACCCCGGCGCCTGCCGTCACTCTCGGGGGCGAGGCGCCGCGAGTCTGCCGAGATCCGGCATACCGGGGATCCTCTGCGCCCCCTTCAGCCTGGCTGCCAAGATCTGCTCGCGCGTCACCTGGCGGGCGAGCACGTCGAGCGCCGTGATTGCACCGGCCGTGTGCGCGGACGCGGTTGGCAGACAGCGCGTACGTCGACCCACGCGGTCGTGAAGGTTTCGCCTGGTAGCCAAGAACGCGTCAGCCTATCTCCCGCGAAGCCGGCAACTACCCTGACACAGGGAGGTACTTTGGAGACCTTCTTGCATCCAGGGGGCCACCACGTGGATGCCGTGCTCTCACTCCAAATACCGCAGCGCATCGGCCGGTCAACCACTGCTGCGATCCGACGTCGCGAGCATTCCTACGTCGCGAAAGACGACAATTATGTCTGACCGTCTACGTCAGTCAACTATTTTTGGTGGGCCAGAATGTGTGATGGAGCCAGACCACCACGGCACCGACCGCTAAACCAAATATCCCGCACAGTGCCGCATCGGCAATCCAGCCCAGGATGCCAACCGTCACGCCCACCCATTTGCCGGGATAGACATGAAAGCCGTGCAGGATAATCTGCCCGCCAACCCACAGCATTGCCGCCGTGCCCACAGTGGAAAGAAACGCCAGCAGCTTCGGCATCGCCAGCACCATGGCGCGCCCGATGGCTTGCGCTCCGCCATTTTTTCGCTGCGCCATATGCAGCCCGATGTCATCCATTTTCACGATAAGCCCGACCACGCCGTAGACTGCGAAAGTAATACCGATTGCGACCACGATCAATGCACCTGCCTGTCCCCAGATCGAGGGAATGTCAGCGGCAATATCTTTCAGCGCAATCGCCATGATTTCTGCCGAGAGAATAAAATCAGTGCGGATTGCACCTGCGGCCATTTTTTCTTCGTGCGCGGCGCAGGTCAGTTCCGCAATGTCTTTGGCCAGCGATTCCTCTTTGTCATCCTTTGCTTTGGCAAACTTTTCGATGACCTTCTCAGCGCCTTCGAAGCACAGATAGGCCGCGCCGATCATCAATATCGGAGTAATCGCCCATGGCAGGAATGCGCTCAACAACAAAGCAGCAGGAAAAATGAACAGCAACTTGTTCTTCAGCGATCCCTTTGCAATCCGCCAGATAATCGGCAGTTCGCGGTCGGGGGTAAAGCCGGTGACATATTGCGGCGTCACCGCCGTGTCATCGATAACGACGCCCGCAGCCTTGGTGCTAGCCTTGCCTGCGGCCGCCGCAACATCATCGATCGAAGATGCTGCGATTTTAGCGATGGTCGCAACATCGTCGAGTAAGGCGGCGAGACCGGATGGCATGTCGAGCAATCTCCTGAAGAATTTGGTGCAAGAGCGATAGCCAAATGCGGTGAAAGTTCAAGCGGCTTGGGCCGGCCCTGCAACAAAAATTTTGGTCGCGATTGGGGCTGTTTTTCGGCGCATTCTCGGCCGGTAGGCGCGCGGCGCGCCTCGACGCGACAGGTGTTCGCGCGGGCCACTTGGCGGGGGCGCGTAGAGCACCACCCCGAGCCACCAGATACCGAAGTCGAGCAGCGACCGCTTCCTGGGTCGAGAGCGAGCTCGCGGGGTCGGGCAGCGAACGCAAGTCGATGCCGCGAAGAGTCCGGCATCGCCGGCTCCGAGCGCTCTTGCACCGCTTCAGAATAGACGAAACGACGCGGACGCTGCACACGGAAGGATCGATGCGCGGCCGCATTGTCGCTGTACATCCGCCATCGATGTGGTTTTTAGTCGGGCTATCATGCGATCCGCACCCGCCCCTTCTGCGTACCACCCCATCGACCTTGCGCCGCGTGCCATTCCGGTTGCCTGCGGAGACGGTATCGGACCGGAAATCACCGCGGCGACCCTCGACGTCCTGCGCGCCGCCGACCCCGCGCTCGCATTCCAGCACGTGACCGTCGGTTTACGCGCGTACGAGGCCGGGCTTCTGTCCGGGATCGGTCAGGACACCTGGGACGCCTTGGCACGTGATCACGTCATGCTCAAGGGCCCCATCACCACTCCCCAGGGTGGCGGGTACAAGAGCGTCAACGTCACGATGCGCAAGACACTCGGCCTGTATGCCAACATAAGGCCGTGCGTCTCCTACCATCCGCACGTCCATGCGCTGCAGCCGCGGATGGACGTCGTCATCGTGCGCGAGAACGAGGAAGATACGTACGCGGGAATCG